>JAFGTZ010000167.1 GCA_016938795.1 Chromatiaceae bacterium
AAAAGGCTTTGCTCTTTGCCGCGACTGCGAATTTTCAAGGATAATGCGTCTGTCATATTCCGAACGCGAGACAGACCCAAAGCATCATGACTGGAGAACGCTTGTTACTGAGCGGCGACGACGCAGTCGCACTGGCGGCGCTGCATGCCGGGGTTGAGTTGGGCACGGGCTATCCGGGCACGCCTTCGACCGAAATCCTCGAAACCTTCGACCGCCTCGGCGGGCGGGCGCAATGGTCGCCGAATGAAAAGGTCGCGCTGGAGGTGGGCATCGGTGCAGCCTTTGCCGGGGCGCGCACCATCGTGACCATGAAGCATGTCGGCCTGAACGTGGCGGCCGATGCGCTCTTCACCGCCACCCACACCGATGTGGACGGCGGACTGCTGGTAATTTCCGCCGACGATCCCGGCATGGCCTCCAGCCAGAACGAGCAGGACAACCGCCACTACGCGCGCGCCGCCGCCGCGCCCATGCTCGAACCCATGGACTCCCAGCAGGCCTACGACTTCACCTGGCTGGGACTGGAGCTGTCCGAGCGCTGGAAAATCCCGGTCTTGCTGCGTCTCACCACCCGCATCTGTCACGCCAAGACGGTGGTGCGCCCGCGCGCGGCGCGCGCGCCAAGGGCGCCCGAGCCGTTTCGCCGCGACATCCCCGCGCGCGTCATGATTCCCGCCTATGCCAAGCCCGCGCATCAGCGGCTGCGCCAGAAGCTCGCCGAGATGGCCGCCTGGAACGAGGCCGAGGGGCCGCTGCTTCAGGAGCTGAACGACCGTGCGCTTGGCATCCTCTCCACCGGGGTCTCGGCGGTGCATGCCCGCGAGGCCGCGCCCGAGGCAAGCCATCTGAGTATCGGGCTCACCTATCCGCTGCCGTTCGAGCGCATCCGCGCCTTTGCCGCCGAGGTCGAGCGCCTGGTGGTCATCGAGGAGGGCGATCCGCTGCTGGTCGAGTCGCTGCGCGCGGCGGGCATTCCCGCCGAGGGCAAGCCCGAGATGTATCGCTTCGGCGAGCTGAACGTGGCGCGGGTGCGGCGCATCCTCGCCGGCGACACAAGCCCCGAACCCGTGCCGCCGCCCGGCAAACCGCCCGAACTCTGCCAGGGCTGCTCGCACCGCGTCGTCTTCGAGGCGCTGCGCGACCTCGGCTGCATCGTCGCGGGCGATATCGGGTGCTACACCCTGGGCGTGCTGCCGCCCTTCTCGGCCATGGACACCTGTGTCTGCATGGGCGCGAGCATCGGCGTGGGGCTGGGGCTGCGCCATGTGCTGCCCGAGGCCGAGGCGCGCCGGGTGGTGAGCGTCATCGGCGACTCGACCTTCGTGCATTCGGGCCTTACCGGCATCGCCGAGATGGTCTATAACCCACCGCCCACCGGCCATGTGGTGCTCATTCTCGATAACGGCACCACCGCCATGACCGGCCAACAGGAACACCCCGGCACCGGGCGCCTGCTCGATCACTCGCCCACCAACCAGTTGAACTTCGAGGGCGCCGCCTGCGCCATGGGTGTGCAGAATGTCCATGTGATCGAGGCGCGCGATAAGGATGACAGTCTGCGTGAACTGCTCAGCGAGGCGCTCGGGCGCAACGAAACCACCCTGATCGTGGCGCGCCAGCCCTGTGTGCTGGCCGCGCCCAAGATCCGATTCTACGAAAAGGCGGCTGCCGAGCAGTCGGAGGAGATCTGATGGCCGTCACCAACATCGTCATTGCCGGACTGGGCGGTCAGGGCGTGCTGACCGCCTCGGACATCCTCGCCGACGCGGCCTTTCGCGCCGGATTCGACGTCAAGAAAAGCGAGCTGCACGGCATGAGCCAGCGCGGCGGCTCGGTGACCAGCGATGTGCGCTTTGGCGATCGGGTGCTGAGCCCCATGGTGCCGCCGGGCGAGGCCGATGTGCTGCTGGTGCTGGAGCCAACCCAGAGCGCGATCAATCGCGGTCTGCTGCGCCATGGCGGTGTCCTCATCGGCCCCGAGATCATCCCCGAGGGCGCGCTGCGCAACCGCAAGAGCCTCAACGTGGCCATGCTCGGGGCGCTCTCGACCCTGGTGTCCATTGCCGAGGAGCCGTGGATGGCGGCCATCCACGCCAATCTCGCCGAGAAGCTGCACGCCCTCAACGAACAGGCCTTTGCCCTGGGGCGCGAGGCCGCCGCGCACCGCGCGGCCTGATCCCCCACGCCGGGAAGCGGCCTTGCGCCTGCGGATTGAGCCCCTTGACGCCGCTCGAGGCCGCTTCCACCGACCCGCCACCGACGAGGTTTTCCATGCTGAAAGAACTCTGGAACGACGCCGAGGGGGGCTTTCACCCTGCGAGCGCGCCGGATTTTCTGCCCCCTGCCGCGCTGCGCGAGGTGCAACTGCGCCGCCTGCGCGCCGTGGTGCGCCGTGCCTATGACCATGTGGAGCTGTTTCGCGCGCGCATGGACGAGCGCGGTCTGACCCCCGAGGATATCCGCACGCTCGACGACATCGCCCGCCTGCCCTTCACGGTCAAGACCGATCTGCGCGACACCTATCCCTTCGGGCTCTTCGCCAGCCCCATGAGCGACGTGGTGCGTCTGCACGCCTCCTCGGGCACCACCGGCAAGCCCATCGTGGTGGCCTACACGCGCGAGGATGTCGAGGTCTGGTCCGAGGTCATGGCGCGCACCTTCGCCTGCTGCGGCATGCACCGGGGCGATCTTCTGCAGAATGCCTTCGGCTATGGACTCTTCACCGGCGGTCTGGGCGCACACTATGGGGCCGAGGCGCTCGGCGCGACCGTGATTCCCATCTCGGGCGGCAACACCGACCGGCAGATTACCCTGCTGCGCGATTTCGGCGTCTCGGCGCTGTGCTGCACCCCGAGCTATTTCACCCACATGGTCGAGCGCGCCGGCGAGCTGGGCGTGGATCTGCGCGCGCTGCCGCTGCGCATCGGGGTCTTTGGCGCCGAGCCCTGGACCGATGCCATGCGCGCGCATATCGAATCCGCCGCCGGCATCAAGGCCTACGACATCTATGGCCTCTCCGAAATTACCGGCCCCGGCGTGGCAAGCGAATGCGCCGCCCAGGACGGACTGCATTTCTTCGAAGACCATTTCTATCCCGAGATCATCGACCCCGACACCGGCGAGGTGCTGCCCGAGGGCGCCGAGGGCGAGCTGGTGCTGACCACGCTCAGCAAAAAAGCCATGCCGATGATCCGCTATCGCACCCGCGACATCACCTCCTTCATCACCGAGCCCTGCGCCTGCGGACGCACCATTCGGCGCATGCGCCGCATCGGACGCCGCTCGGACGATATGTTCATCATTCGTGGCGTCAACGTCTTCCCCTCCCAGGTCGAGGCCGCGCTGCTCGCCGTCGAGGGCACCCTGCCGCATTATCAGATCATCCTCACGCGCAACCATGGTCTTGATCAGATGACGGTCGAGGTGGAGGTCACGCCCGAGGTGTTCAGTGATCGCATCGGCGCGCTCGAGGACATCCGCCGCCGCCTGGCCCAGGCCATCGAGCAGATTCTCGGCATCCGCGTCGATCTGCGCCTGGTCGAACCACGCACCATCGAACGCAGCCAGGGCAAGGCCAAGCGGGTCATCGACCGGCGGCAGGACAGTTAGAACCACAAAGACACGAAGGACACAAAGGAGATGATTGCTTGAAGAGTCTTTGTGTGCTTTGCGCCTTTGCGGTTTCAACATCAGCGGTTTCCACATCAAGAGAGGCTCATCGATGAAACTGCAACAACTCTCGCTCTTTCTGGAAAACCGTCCGGGGCGCCTCGGTGCGCCGCTGGAGGCGATTGCCGCCGGGGGGATCAATATCCTCACGCTCTCGCTGGCCGACACGGCGCAGTTCGGCATTTTGCGTCTCATCGTGCGCGACTGGGAAAAGGCCAAGCGCATCCTCGAAGAGGCCGGATGGATCGTCAATCTCACCGAGGTGGTGGCCGTGGATCTGCTCGACCGTCCGGGCGGGCTGGCTGCAGCGCTGAAGATTCTGGAAGGCGCCAATCTCAACATCGAATACATGTACGCCTTTTCGCTGCGCCGCGATGACAAGGCCATCCTCATCTTCCGCTTCGAGGATCCGGATCGCGCCGTGCAGGTGCTGCTCGACCATGGCCTAGAGGTGGTCGATGCCGACGAACTCATGCGCCACGTACCCGAATGAACGGGCGTGATCCTGTGGACAGGCGCGAGGAGGAGGCCGGGCGCATCTGGAATCCCGGCGCCGAGACTTTGCCCCGCGAGGAACTGCGGGCGCTGCAACTGGAGCGTCTGCGCGCCACGGTCGAGCGTGTCAGCCAAGTGCCCTTCTATCGCGAGCACTTCAGACGCCAGGACCTGGGCGCGCACAGCATCCGCACGCTCGATGATCTGCGCCGTCTGCCCTTCACCACCAAGGAGGATCTGCGCCGCCACCAGCCGCTCGGCTTTCTGGCCGTGCCGCGTCACGAGGTGGCCCGCATTCACGGCTCCTCGGGCACCACCGGCACGCCCACCTTTGTGGCCTACACGGCCCAGGATCTGCGCACCTGGTCGGAACTCTGCGCGCGTTTTCTGGTGGCGGGCGGCCTGCGTCCCCACCACACCGCCCAGGTCGCCTTCGGCTATGGACTTTTCACCGGCGGTTTCGGGCTGCACTATGGCATCGAGCGGGTCGGCGCGGCGGTGATTCCCGCCGCCGCCGGCAACACCCGCCGCCAGCTCGACATCATGCGCGAACTCGACCCCGAGGTGCTCATCTGCACCCCGAGCTACGCACTCACCATTGCCGATGGCGCGCGCGAACTCGGCATCGAGCCGCGCTCCCTGCCGATCCGCTACGGTCACTTCGGCGGCGAGCCCTGGAGCGAGGACATGCGCCGCGAGATCGAGTCTGAACTCAACATCCTCGCCTTCAATAATTATGGTCTCTCCGAGGTGTTCGGCCCCGGCGTGAGCGGCGAGTGTCCGGCACGCAATGGGATGCACATCCAGGAGGATCACTTCATCGTCGAGTGTCTCGACCCCGAGACCCTGGAGCCGGTGCCCGAGGGCGAGCCGGGCGAGCTGGTCATCACCAACCTCAGCCGCGAGGCCATGCCGCTCTTGCGCTATCGCACCCGCGACATCGCCCGACTCGACCGCACGCCCTGCGCCTGCGGGCGCACCACCACGCGCATGAGCCGCGTGACCGGGCGCACCGATGACATGCTCATCATCCGTGGCGTCAATGTCTTTCCCTCGCAGATCGAGGAGGCGCTGCTGCGGGTCGAAGGCGCCACGCCGCACTATCTCATCGAAATCGACCGCCCCGGCACGCTCGACGAGGTGCATGTCAAGGTGGAGATGCACCCCGAGATCTTCTCCGACCGCATGGACCGGATGCAGACGCTGTGCGAGCGCATCAGCCGCGAGATTCAGACCGTGGCCGGCATTCGCGCCCATGTCGATCTGGTCGAGCCGCGCTCCATCGAGCGCTCTGTCGGCAAGGCCAAGCGCGTTCTGGACAAGCGCGGGCTGCACAGGGACGATGACGCCTGAGACCCTTCCCTCCCCCTCGCCCAGCGCGGGCGAGGGGTTCTGCTCCTTCCATCATTGAATACTGGAGTTCAGCATGACCCACCACAGTTCAGCGACCTCGGCCTTCGCGCGCGGCCTCGCGCTTGGCGCCACCCTGTTTGCCGGCGCCCTGCTCGCCCCGCTGGCGAGCGCCGCGGATGAGGGCTATGTCATCGAAACCATCAACCGCGGCAGCGGCATCATGAGCGAGGGGCCGACCGAGGAGCGCACCCTCACCTATGTGGCGCACGACAAGATGAAGGTGGTGAACGAAGGGCCCGAGGCCACCAACATGGTCCTCGACCCGGCAAGCGGCGTCATGAGCTTCGTCAACGACACCAAGAAGGAATATTTTCAGATCAATGTGCAGGATGTCATCGACGCCATGAAGGATCCGCGTATGGCCGAGATGCGTTCCATGATCGGCGACATCGAGGTCAGCGTGACCGACACCGGCGAGACCAAGCGCATCGGCGACTGGGACTGCCGCCGCTACCAGGTCACCAAGCGCGGCATGATGGAGGTCGATCAGGAGGTCTGGGCGACCGAGTCGGTCGATCTGGACGTGAGCCGCTTCACCCGCATGATGAGCATGGCCGGCGCCCAGGATCTGCCGGGCAGCGAGGCGCAACAGGCCGAGATGGCCAAGATCAAGGGCTATCCCGTCCTCACCCTGACCCGCATGATGATGATGGGCACCGAGATGAAGACCGAGATCGAGGTGCAATCCATCCGCCGCGAGGCCATCCCGGCCGCCTTCTTCGAGATTCCAGCCGACTACAGCCTCAAGGAGATTGGCTCCGGCATGATGGGGCATGGCGCGATGCCAGAGGCACCGCCGGCGCAGTAAAACCCTGGGGTATGCACCGCGCGTCATTCCGCCTAGGCATGAAAAAACCGCCGTCTTTTCGAGGAAGCGCGGCGGTTGGCCCAAACGATGCGTTGGTTGACGCGACGTCCGTGCCGTTTGAGAGGGGCAAGGTACGCAATGCGTACCCCACTCTTTAGGAATCCAGGCGCTGCTTGGCCAGCCAGTTTTCTCAGTGGCTTGATGGGTTTCGTGACCGGCAGGCGTCCGCGACCAATCGTTCACATCGTGCCGCAGTCACTCTACCCATCCTGCTATGCTAGGCGATGCCTATCACTTGCTCGCCAGATCCCTCAGAGCATGGCGGTCATACTTTCCCGAATGCAAGAGCGGCAAGGAGGACAGGCGCCGAAAGGCGCGCGGGCAATGCGCGCCTGGCAGTTCGGCTTGCGCCCAGCGCTCCAGCGCATCGGGTTCGATGTCGCCGCTATAAAAGGCCATTAGACGCCAACCCCAGACCGCATCGGGCAAGGCCACCACCGCTAGTTCGCGCACCCCGGGGGCCTCGCTCAGACGCGCCTCGACCCGGGCGAGCGAGATATTCTGGCCGCCGATGACACAGACATCGTCGGCGCGCCCCAGAACGCGCAGCACACCGTCCGCCTCCCGACAGCCCAAATCGGCGCTCAGGAACCACTCATCCTCAAGTCCGTCGCCTGGCGCGCGCGCCGCATTGGCATAACCCGCCATCACCAGCGGACCGCGCACGCGCAGCCGTGCCGCAGGCGCACCACAATCCGGGGCATCGAGTTCGACGCCAGGCAGCGGTACGCCAACCTGCCCCTCCTCAGGCAGCCGCTCCAGGCGTTCGCTCGTGGCGATCTGCGAGCCGGTTTCGCTCATGCCATAGGTGAGATGCAGCGGCCAGCCAGCCTCCAGGGCGCGCCGCGCGAGCGCCGGGCTCAGGGCCTGGCCGCCCACCAGCAGCGCGCGCAGCGCGGGCGGCGGCGTCGGATCCTGATCGAGCAGACGCGCAAGCATGGGCGGCACCAACGAGAGGTGGGTGATGGCCTCGGCGTGCAGGGCGCGATGAACGCGCTCGGTCTCGAAACCTTGCTGAAGCACATAGGTCGCCCCGGCCAGGGCGCAGCGATAGGCAATGGCCGCGCCGCCCACATGGCTCAGCCGAAGACAACCGAGATAACGATCACCCGCCGTCAGGCCCAGGCGCTCGTTCGAGGCGCGCGCCGAGGCGTGCAGCGCCTCGGCGCGCAGCATGACCACCTTGGGTGCGCCACTGCTGCCGCTGGTGCGGATGAAGAGGGCCAGCCGGGGATCGGTCGGGCGGCGCGGATCGCGCGCCCAACCCGTGGGGCAGAGTTCGGAATCCTGCGCCGACCAGCGCCACTCGGCGCCGCAGGAACGCGCGAGCTGTTCCAGTTCGGCCCTGTCGATGGTCTCGCGCAGCGGCAACAGGATGGCGCGCAACCGGGCCAGGGCGTGCTGCATGAGCAGCACATCGAGCGCGGGCCGATCCTGACAGAGCACCAGTTGGCCGGGGCGCAGCCCCTGCCTGGTGAGCCGATGGGCGCGCGCCTCGACCATGACGCGCCAGGCGTCGTAGCTCCAGCGCTCGTCCTCCCAGACCACGGCGAGCGTCTCGCCCCGCGACCAGGGCGCGGTGCCATGCAGCATGCGTGACATGGATGTACCCAGCCCCGACCCGAGCGACTACCAGCGCGCCTCGAAGACGCAGGCCTCGGCGCCCTGGGCCTGGCAGGCGGTTTCAGTGACCTGGGTCTCGCGCTGCACCAGCACCCGGAACAGTCGCTCGAAGGTGCCGGCGTAGAAGTCGCACAGCGGCTCATCGGCCTTGGCGCCCGCGCAGATGGGGCCATTCTGGATGGTCAGGCGCACGGGTTTGCCGGGCGCCGCGCTGAAGTGGCCCGAGCCGGCGAAGGTCCAGGCGTTCTTGCCGATGGCCTTGATCAGCACCTGGCTGGCCAGCCCGGCGGGCAGCAGCTTCAACAGACGCTGGGCCGGTTTGGGAATGCGGTGGGCGAGCAGATAGTCGCCGGTGCGCCGTCCGGCGTCGCGCGAGATGGCGCGCGCGCGCGCGATACCCAGTTGCTCGCGTAGGGCTGTTTGCAGGCGGCTCACCTCGCGTTCGTCCACCATGGCGTCGGGCATGGCGTCGAGGTAGTGAGCAAGACCAGCAGCGGTGAAGAGGTGTTCGACGGCCGCCCGATTCTCGGCGGCCTCCAGGGCCTCGGCCACTCGAATGATGGCGTTCGGGCCAATGCGGCCCGCGTGGGATGCCTCGTGTTGCGATTGCTGATTCACGGTAGGGACAGGGTGCTCCAGTCGGTCGTCTTCCAATCAAAGGTTCCGTCATTCTCCAGACAGAGACCATGTAGCAGATAGCGCCCCTCAGGGGTGACGCGGATGCCTTCGTCGGTCACCACCAGTAACCCCTGATCGGCATGGCGGCACAGATGGGCATATTCCTCTTTAAATGTTGCGCTGGCCTTCGCCGGCAGATGCATGTTGCACATGAGATGCACCAGGGCCTCGCGCCGACGCCGCTCATCCTCGCTCAGACGCCGACCCTCCGAGAGTGGCAGCTCGCCCGCCTCCAGACGCGCCTCCCAGACGCGCAGGTTGGATTCGTTGCGCACCAGGACGCCCTGAACCTCGCCCATGCCACTGGGGCCGAAGGCGAGCACCTGTTTGCGCGGCAGGGGTGCGTAACCGATGGCGTTGCGATAGAGATGCCCCTTGGCCTGGGCAAGGGAGAGTTCGTCCTGGGGGCAGGCGAACATATCGAGCCCAACCCACTGATAACCGGCGGTGGAGAAGGTGTTGACCGCACGCTGGAAGAGCGCAAGTTTCTCGTTAGGACTCGGCAGATGGGCAATATTGATGGCGTGCTGGTGGGGGCGTTTGACGGGGTCGTGGGTATAGCTGAAGCAGGAGATGCGGTCGGGGGACAGTTCGACGACATGATCGAGTGTGTCCTGAAACCCCCCGGGGGTTTGGAAGGGCAGCCCGTAGATCAGATCCAGGGTGATGGTTTCAAAGCCCGTATCCCTGGCGTTGAGATACACATCGCGCACCATTCCCAGCGACTGCATCCGCCCGATGGCGCGCTGCACATCGGTGTTGAGATCCTGCACCCCAAAACTGATCTGCCGAAAGCCCAAACCATGAATGAGGTCGAGCTGTCCGGCAGAGGCGCGGCGCGGATTGCATTCAATGGCGGTGCTGGCATCGGGCGCGAGGGTGAAATGACGCTCGACGATTTCCATCAGCCGCGCCAGTTGCGGCTCGTTCAGATGGTTGGGCGTGCCACCGCCGATATAGAGCTGCTCGATGCGCCGCCCGCGACCGCAAAGATCGGTGACCAGGGAAAACTCGCGCTCCAGCGAGTCGAGATAGGCATCGACCTTTTCCTCGCTGTGGGTGATGGTGGTGTCGCAGGCGCAGTAGAGGCAGCGCACGTGACAGAAGGGTACATGAACATAGACCGCAAGCGCCTCGTCCTGACGCTCCCGCAAGGCGGTCAGGGCATCGCGATAGATCGCATCACATAAAGGCCGGTCCGCGATCAGCCCAAAGGATGACAAGGGACATCCGCTCGAGGCCTGGGCATGCCGATCGCGAGGCTGAACCGGTACATGCGTGGAGATTGGAGGCGCCATGTCGCAAACCCGCCCATGAGGTTGTTTCGCAGAAAAATCGTGCCCACTCCAATACGGTGAGGACCGACCGAGTTCCCGCGCCTGCCCGAAAGGTCTTCAAGCCCTGTTGCCGACCAGGTGCGTCGAGGCTAAAAGACGAAGCCGATCCTCCGGAACCGTCCAAGATTCGGGAGAGACCTAGAGGACTGACATGCCGAAAGCGTGACGCACGTCAAAAAGCCCGAGGGAACTCATCGTTTCAAGCTTAGCGTAAGATCGCTTGATGGGGACATGATACGAGTCAAAGGGCGGTGTCGGCCAGACCCTGAATCGGCTCAGTGCGGCGAACGCATGCCGCCATCTCAGGCGACGATACCAATCACAGATGGATTTTTCGGTGAGGGCTGGGGGATGGATGCGGGGTGGCGACGGCAGGGATGCCGTCGTCAAGCCTCCAGGGATGGATTCACGGCGCCCCCGTGGCCATCACCCAGCCCGGGGGCGCACGAGAAAAACCGAAACACTGATAGGCAATGAGTCTATCAGCCCGGCACGACCCGCCGCTGTACACCCTTAACCGATTCGGTACGCCTCGGGCCTGGACGACTCGACACGCTTGCAAGCGAACCGCGTCCCCTGGATTGGGTATCGCCGCCCCCGTCTTGCGCGGCCCCCTTGCGCCCCGGCAAGGCCCAGGCCCAGAGCGCCTCATCGGGCAGGGGCAGCACCAAAAACCAGTGCTCGAGAATGCCCAGCGCCAGGAGTGTCGCAGTGAGCACCAGACGCACGGCCTCAACCCCAGCCGAAGCGGGCTCCAGGGCCTTGAGCACCAGGAGCACCACAATCACGGTCGAGAGGCTGACCGAGACCGGAAAGAGCAGGTTCATGGCGCGCTTGGGCATATAGGTGCGCAGATAGCGCAGATGTTCAGGCAGCCATTCCTCGTTGAGATTCGGCACCCCGAGAAAGAGATTGAGCTTGGCGCTCCAGCGCATGAGCCAGAGCACGATAAAGCTCCAGGTGCCCACCTGATTGGGCTCGCCCCAGGTCATGAGAATGAGAAAGACCGCTGTGGCGATGATGATGAGTTCGTGATAGAGACTGGTCTGCACCGCCAGCCAGAAGCGACGCCAGCCGCTACAGTCGGGCGGGCAGGCACGCTTGCGCGGCCCGACCAGAAGGCCGGTGAAATAGGTCATCTCCAGCACGCCCCAGATGATGACGCCGAAGGTGAAGGAGAGGTAGGTGGCAACAAGGCCGGTCCCGGTGCTGCTGACCGCCAGCCCGAAGGTGGCCAGAGTCATGACCAGACTGGCCCCCAGCATGGTCCAGCGGAAGGTGCGCCTGGGTAGATTATCCAGATAGAGCACCACACCGGTGCTGAACCACCAGAGGCCCAATGCGTACAGAAGCGGGAAACCGTAGTCGGTCATGAGAGGTGGCCCACCCATTCTGCTGCGGGATGTGTCTTAGGATCACCCCGTTGATCGAGACGCCCCGCGCCCCGCCGCACGGTGCGGTGGCGGGGCCTGTGACTCGCGAACACCCTCAGTTGAGCTGACGAGCGGCCGCCAGGAGTTCCGCGAAGGCCCCTTCGTTGCTCGGCCCGAAGGCGCGCAGACGAAGCAGGATCCCGGTGCCCGGATCCTCCAGGGTGATGTCGCCATCGGCGCGACGCGCAACGCTGAAGGGGCCGTCCGGGTCGGCGCGATGCAGCATGCGTTCACGCGCCATGGTGCGCAGCACCCCGCGCACGAATCCGCCCTCGGTCACCTCCAGCACCCGCACCACCTGACCGCTGGCCACGTCATGCACCGCCAGGGTTCCATCCTCGCGCTCGACAAAACGCAGCTCGCGCACCTCAACCGCCTCGCTCAGGGGGATCTGCTCGGGATCGACCCCCATGATCCGCGCGATGGCAATCGCGAGAATGATGGAGCCGAGCAGGATGCCGACGGCAATGAGCACGCCCTGCGGAAAGGGGCGTTCACCAAAGGGATCGCTCAAGATTCGACCTCGTCAGGATTGGGCCTGCGTCTCCGGCTCAGCGTGCTCGCTTGCCGCGACCGGCGTTTGGACAGACTCGCTTGTGGCCTCGGCGGCTTGCGTTTCGGCAAAGTCGCGCAAGGCGCCCCCCAGAATCTCGGCCACCCGGTCCACATCGGGGATGACGCGCAACATGGGCTGCATGGGCGAGAAATGCCAGGGCCGTGCATGAGGCCAAAAGAGAATATAGGAAGGACGCGCCGATTCAGCCAAAAGCAGCGAAAGATCGCCGCTGCCGTCCGTGTAGCGGCGCAGATCCACCGAACGCACCTGCGCGAAAGGCAGATTCATGATCATCGGCAAGGCAACACCAAAACGCATGACCACCCGGCGCGTGGTAATGGTGTAGACCGTGGATCGCGCCATGGCCCAGGCGAGCAGGGCCAGGGCGCTAAGGGCGCCGGCGGCCAGGACTGCAACCCAGAGCATACCCTGGAGCAGATTGACCTCCGAGCCCTCAGACGACCAGACAACACCGAGCCAGATCGCCAGCAGCGCGAAGTACACCGCGACCTTTCGCACATGAAAGGCGCGCCGCGCCAACGCGGTCCAGCGTGGCGCGCCCTGCCAGAGCATCTCTTCCCCGGGGGGAAGAGGCTCTGGCAAGCCTCGAACAGGCTCGAAGTCGTATTCCTTCACAGCAGAGGCCCGAACCGCTCCGAAGTGGCGTAGAGCTTACCGCCCGCGTAGTAGGCGCAGATCTTGTCTTCCTCGTAGAGGGTCACCTCATCGGGCTTGGCCAGGGTTGGCACCTTGGCGAAGTGTTCGCCACGGATCGAGACCACCTTGATCTTGCGCGCTTTCTTGTTGAAGACACAGAAATTGATCGGCAGCAGCACCTGCTTGCCACCCTTGGCGGTCTTCATCTCCAGATAGCGGATCTGCGGCTCGGAACGGTCAACCCAGACGTCGGTGATGGTGCCGCCCACTTCCTCGTCGAGACCCACCACGCTCATGCCGCGCGGATCGGGATCGCGCTCGGCGATGGAGAAGTCGGTCGCCACGCGCAGGGGCACGATCTTCGGACGACCGTCCTCGGTCAGATCGGGGTGCTTCTCACGATCAGGCGAGGAGCCAGGGCCCATGCCCGAGGTCATGGGATCGCCAAGCGGATCGAGCGGAGCGCCCTGGAAGATGGCGGCGGGCTCAGCGTTAACCTTGCAGAAGGCTTCGGCGCGCGGGGCCTGCACGCTGCCACCGTTGTGCGGCAGGATGAAGGTCTTGGGCTTGGGCAGACCGGGGAAACCCACGGTCTGACGGCGACCGTTGGTACGTGCGTTCAGGTCGGACTCAAGCGGATAGCCCTCGCGCTTGTCTTCCTGACGCAGATAGAAGATGAGTCCGGCGAAGAAGAACCAGAACGCCCAGATCGTGAGCTGGGCAACGTCGATGTAGTCGGTGATGGCAGCAGACATGTTGTGACCTCCGTAGGACAAATGACTAGCCGACTGACGTGGCTAGGCCGAAGCGCGATGGCCGTCGCGGACCGGATCCCAGAGAGAATCCGCGGGCGGACCAATGACGGCCAAACCAGCGGGGACAACGCGCCCTGCCCCGCCATGGCCGGTGAACAGACCGTCTGGTAACCCAACCGGACAGCCCCGAAAAAAACAGACAGGCAGGCGCCCGAACACCGCTTGACCGAGACCCCTCGGCCCCGCTCTTGTGCTTGGCGTCGAGTCGCTTGCCCTCAATCATGACGGCAACAGCTCCAGGGCCTGCGAGGTATAGAAGCCGACCATGATGCGCCGCGTGCGCCCGGTCTTCCAGCCCTCCAGACCAGGCTCGGCGGCGATCAGCTCGCGCAGCCGCTCCAGACTCACCGGCTCGATGGCGGGCGAGCGATCCGAGCGCGGAAACCACTGCCCCACCGCGTGCATGAGGCTGAGCAGGGGCGTGCGCGGCGCAAAGGTGAAGACGATGGAGCCGCGCGTGCGGGCGGCCAGGCCGGCGAGCACCCGCACCACGTCCTCGGGGCGGTAATGGATGAGCGAATCCATGGCCACCACATGATCAAAGTCGCCATGCGCCGGATCGAGCATGTCGCCCGCCTCGAAGTGAACCGAACCCGGCCCCAGGTCGGCGGGCAGACGCTCGCGAGCAATGCCGATGAGGGTGGGCGCCACGTCGATGGCCACTACCTCTGAGCCACGCCGCGCCGCTTCGACCGCCAGCAGCCCGGTTCCACAGCCGGCATCGAGCAGACGCTTGCCACCCAGATCGGCGGGCAGCCACTCCAGCAGGGTGGCGCGCATCTGATCGCGCCCGGCGCGCACCGTGGCGCGAATGCGGCTGACCTTGGCGTCCGAGGTCAGCTTCGACCAGGCGTCGGCGGCGGTACGATCGAAATAGGTTTCGATCTGGCGGCGTCGCTCTTGATAACTTGCCTTGGCCATCAATCAAACCCCAGAAAGTCAAAAATCTCGCGATCACGCATGGGCTGGGCATCAAGCGGCTCAACCCCGTCCCACAGCTGCCGGGCGAGTTGCAGATACTGCTCCTGCGCCGCCTCCAGCCCCGAGTCCGGCTCGGGCTCCATCTCGAACACCGTCGATTTTTTCAGCCGGCTGCGGCGAATGATATCCAGATCGGGCAGATGCGCCAGCCGTTTCAGGCCCACCGCCTCGATGAAACGGTCAATCTCGTCGGTCTGGCGACTGCGATTGGCCACCACACCGCCGAGGCGCACCTTGTAGTGCTTGGCCTTGGCCTGAATGGCGGCGGCGATGCGGTTCATCGCGAAGATGGAGTCGAAATCGTTGGCAGTGACGATGAGCGCGCGGTCGGCATGCTGGAGCGGCGCAGCAAAACCGCCGCAGACCACGTCGCCAAGCACGTCGAAGACCACCACATCGGTGTCTTCGAGCAGGTGATGCTGCTTGAGAAGCTTCACCGTCTGACCGACCACATAGCCGCCGCAGCCGGTGCCGGCGGGCGGACCGCCGGCCTCGACACACATGACGCCGTTGTAGCCCTCATAGACATAGTCGCTCGGGCGCAGCTCTTCGGCGTGGAAGTTTACCGATTCGAGGATGTCGATGACCGTGGGCACCAGACACTTGGTCAGGGTGAAGGTCGAGTCGTGCTTGGGATCGCAGCCGATCTGGAGCACGCGCTTGCCGAGCTTGGAGAAGGCCACCGAGAGATTCGATGAGGTGGTGCTCTTGCCGATGCCGCCCTTGCCATAGACGGCAAAGACCTTGGCGCCCTCGTCGATGCGCATGTCTGGATCGAGCCGCACCTGGACGCTGCCCTCGCCGTCGGGATACTGGGATTGATTGCCGAGCATGCCGGCGCTTACCTCCTGCTGGGTCACGCGGCGGCCTCCTCGATGACGCCCTCAAGCCGGTCTTCGAGCTCCTCGCCCGCGCGGCGCAGCGCCTCAAGGGTCGCCTCATCGGGTGACCAGTAATTGCGTTCGTGGGCCTCGATGAGTCGGTTGGCGACCTTGGCCGAGGCGGTGGGGTTGAGCTGGGCGAGGCGGTTGCGCATCTCCTCGTCGAGCACGAAGGTCTCGGTGAGCTGCTGATAGACCCAGGGCGCCACCTGTCCGGTGGTGGCCGACCAGCCCATGGTGTTGGTGATGTGTACCTCGATCTGGCGCACGCCCTCGTAGCCGTGCTTGAGCATGCCCTCGTACCACTTGGGGTTGAGCATGCGGGTGCGGGTTTCGAGCGCCACCTGCTCGGAGAGGGTGCGCACCACGCCATCGCCTCGCGTCTGGTCGCCGATGTAGACCGGCACCTCGTCGCCCTTGAACTGCCCGACCGCCTTGGCGATGCCGCCGAGGGTGTCGAAATAGTGATCGACCGTGGTCACGCCGAGCTCGACCGAATCGAGGTTCTGATAGGCGAGCTGCACCGTGCCGAGCACGCTCTTGAGCAGCTCGGCCTGCTGCACCGGCTTACCCGAGCGCCCGTAGGCGAAGCTCTTGCGGCGCGTGTAGGTCTCGGCCAGCTCGCCCTCGTCGTCCCAGTTGCTGCTGTCGATGAGGTTGTTGACGTT
>JAFGTZ010000023.1 GCA_016938795.1 Chromatiaceae bacterium
CTGCGCGCCCAGGCGGAGCGCTACCCCTTCGTGAGCGCGCTCGAACCGCTGAGCGCACTGCTCGAACCCCTTCGCGGCAGGTCTGCCGGCTGGTATCTGACCGAGCTGAGCCAGCAGAGCGACGCCATCGCCGATGCACGCGAGGACCACTACAGCCCCATCAAGCGTTTCCTCGACGGCCCGCAGCGCGCGATCTATGACGATGCCCGCGACTACCTGGCGCGCCAGCGTCCCAATCTGCACCAGGTTGACCCGGCGCTGGTGACGCCCATCGAGACGACCCTGGCCGACCCGGCCTGTTTCAAGGGGCAGGCCATGCAGCAGCTCAAGACGCAGCTCGATGCCCTCAAGACCGAGATCCGCGAACAGCTCGCCGCCGAGCGCGCCCGCGCCGAGCAGGAGATTCTGCACATGCGGGCGCAGCTGGAGGGCCTGCCCGAATACGCGGCGCAGTCCGACAGCCTGCGCGCCGAGATCGACAGCGCCGCGCGCGCCGCCATCAAACGCCTGGCGCATGAGGATCATCTGGCGGTGATTCGCGACACCCTGCACAACTTTCGCGACCACACCTATCCGGAGCTGCTCGCGCGCCTCACCGCGCCCCTGGTGTCCGAGCAGCCGCCAGCGACAGAGGGCAACCCGCAACCCCATTCAGCGCCCGCAACCCAGCCCGCCAAGCCCCCACAACAGTTGGTCCCGCTGCGCAACCTGAGCGTCCCCTTCGGTCAGCCCTTGCTGCGCACCCCTGAGGATGTTGACGCCTATCTGAGCGCCCTGCGCCAGCGCCTGCTCGACACCCTGGAAGCCGGACAAGGAATCAGCCTCTGATGGATACCCGCGCCCT
The DNA here is from genome assembly GCA_016938795.1 of Chromatiaceae bacterium. Lineage (GTDB taxonomy): Bacteria > Pseudomonadota > Gammaproteobacteria > Chromatiales > Chromatiaceae > Marichromatium. Next base: position 845 of record JAFGTZ010000023.1, read on the forward strand.
CAAGACCTTTGCCCAGCGCACCCGCCTCACCCTCATGGCCCAGGTCGCGGCCAGACTCGATGTCGTGCTCGCCACCGACAGCCCCGCCCGTCGCGAGTCGCCGGCGGCGGTGCGCGAGCTGGAACAACAGCTCCAGGCCATCGGCAAGGCCCAGCTTATCGAGCAGGTCGCCTACACCTGGTTCAATCGCTTCTGTGCGCTGCGCTATATGGACGTGCGCGGCTACACCGATCTGGCCGTGGTCTCGCCGAGCCCGGACCAGACCCGCCCGGAGCTTCTCGCCGAGGCCATGGCGGGCGTGCTGCCGGACTATCTCGACGCGCGCCAGGCCGAGGCCATCCAGGCCCTGCTCGACGGGCGCGCGCCCTCGCGCGAGCCCCAGGCCGAGGCCTATCGTCAGTTGGTGGTGGCCAGTTGCAACCACTGGCACCGGGTCATGCCCTTTCTGTTCGAGCGCATCGCCGACTATACGGAGCTGCTGATGCCGCCCGACCTGCTGGCCGCCGACGGTTGGCTCTCGGAGATGCGCGCGGTCATGACCGAGGAGGCCTGCCAGGAGGTCGAGATCATCGGTTGGCTCTATCAGTTCTATATCTCGGAGAAGAAGGATGAGGTCTTCGCGGGGCTGAAGAAGAACCAGAAGATCACCGCCGAGAACATCCCCGCCGCGACGCAGCTCTTCACCCCGCACTGGATCGTTCGCTACCTGGTCGAGAACTCGCTGGGCCGGCTCTGGCTGCTGAATCGCCCCAACAGCCGGCTGGCCGAGCGGATGGACTACTACATACCGCCAGTGGCGGAAGAAGTGGCTAGTGACCAGGGGCGAGTGGCTAGTGAGGAGGAGACTGGCCACTGGCCACTAACCACTAGCCACTTGCGGATTTCTTCCCCGGAAGAAATCCGCATTTGCGATCCGGCCTGCGGGTCGGGGCACATGCTGACCTATGCCTTCGATCTGCTCCATGCCATCTATGAGGAGGAGGGCTATGACCCGACCGAGATTCCCGCGCTGATTCTGACGCATAACCTGACCGGGGTGGAGATCGACGACCGCGCGGGCGCGCTGGCGGCCTTTGCGCTGGCGATGAAGGCGGCGGACAGGCTGGGGCGGCGGCGGTTTTTGCGGATGACGGCCAGGCCCGATATCTGCGTCTTGCAGAACGTGCAGTTCACGCCGGAAGAAATGCGGGATATTGAGGCTGTGGTGGGCGAGGATCTGTTCACGGATGAGCTGCGCGAGACGCTGGGGCAGTTTGAGGAGGCGAAGAATTTTGGCTCGCTGATTGTGCCGAAGCTGCGCGATCCGGCCGAGACGCTGCGGGTGGTGGAGGCGCGGGATTTTGGTTCCGATCTGCTGTTGAAGGAGGTGCAGGAGCGTGTTGTGACCGTGCTGCGCATGGCTGAGGCGTTGGCGCCGAAATATCATGTGGTGGTGGCGAATCCGCCGTATATGGGCGGGAA
>JAFGTZ010000168.1 GCA_016938795.1 Chromatiaceae bacterium
CGCCAGGCCAACGAACGCGGTGTAGGTGATCTTGAACTGCTCGTGGAATTCCTTCGCCTGCTGATCGGTCAGACCCGACAGACTCTTCTGCTCAGCCATTTTCAGTCTCCGTCATGAGATATTGGATAACGGTCGTGCGCATCGGGCGACCACAGTTGGTTGCTGAGCGCCACGGATGACGCTGGTCGTCGCCCAAAACCTCAGGACACATCAGTGATCCCGGGTGTCATCTTAGCTTGACAGAGATGGATGTCAAGCAAGTTTTACAACTCATGTGCGTCAGGCATGCCAGCCGATGACAGAGCGGGCGCCTCATAGCGATAACCCACGCCATAAACCGAGTGAATCAGCTCGACATCGGGCAGCAGGCTAGCGAGCTTGTGGCGCAGTTTCTTCACATGACTGTCGATGGTGCGCCCGCTGACGATGCGCTGGTCAGGGTAGATGCGATCCATGAGACGCTCGCGCGAGAAGATGCGCCCGGGCGCCGCGTGGAGCACCTCAAGCAGGGCGAATTCAACTGCGGTCAGCTCCACCTCGCGCCCCTCAACCCGCACGCGCAGACTGGCCTGTTCGAGCTGCAAGAGACTTGTCGCGGCGCCCTGCCCTGACTGGCACGCCTCCATGCGCCCGAGCGAGCGGCGCAACACCGCCTTTACCCGCGCGACCAGCTCGCGCGGGCTGTAGGGCTTGCACAGATAATCGTCGGCGCCCAGCTCAAGCCCGAGCAGCCGATCAATCTCCTCGATCCGGGCCGTGGTCATGATGATGGGCAGGACGCTTGTGGCGCGCACTGCGCGACAAATCTCCAGCCCATCGCGCCCTGGGAGCATCAGATCGAGCAACATCAGATCGGGGCGCAGGCGCTCCACGCGCTCCAGCGCGAGCCCCCCATCGGCACACTCCTCGACCCGAAAGCCCGCCGCGCGCAGATAATCGGCCACCAACGCCGAGAGGCGGGTTTCATCCTCAACAATGAGCACCAGGGGCGCGGCTGATGGCGTCATCTTCATAGGCGGTTTCCTTCGATGGGCAGTTCGATCCGGATAAGCAGGCCGCCAGCGGGCGCCTGAGCGGCACCGATATGCCCGCCATGGGCCTCGATCACGTTATGCACGATGGCCAGCCCAAGCCCAGCCCCGCCGCGATGACGCCCGCGCGCGCCATCGACCCGGTAGAGCCGTTCGAAGAGATGCACGAGCGCCGCCTCGGGCACACCGGGCGCGCTGTCCTCGAAGGTAATCAAGGCCCGGCGGGCATCGGATGCCAGGCGAACCTCCAAAGCGCCGCCAGGATCGGTGTAATGCAGGCTGTTTTGCAGCAGATTGCGAAACGCCTGGCTCAGCCGCTGGGCATCGGCGCGCACCCTCAGAGGCGTGCTTGATGCCTGATGCAACCTAAGCCGCAGCCCGGCGGCGACAAAGCCGTCCTCAAAGGCGGCGACCTCGGCGCTCAGCAGCGCGGCCAGATCGCAGGCTTCGAAACGATAGCCAAGCGCGCCCAAATCCGTGATCGACAGCTCGTAGAGATCATCCACCAGACGGGCGAGCCGCAGCACATCGCCGTGCAACCGCTCGATCAGCTCAGGCGCAAGCGGGCGCATGCCGTCCTGTACGGCCTCCAGCTCGGCGCGCAGCAGGGCGATGGGGGTGCGCAGTTCATGCGAGATGTCGGCCACCCAGCGGCGGCGCGCCTGCTCGTTGTGCTCAAGCGTGCTGGCGAGGGCATCGAGATCCTGTCCGAGCCGGGCGATTTCATCCCCTCCCTGCGCCTTGACGCGGACACTGAAATCACCGGCAGCAAGGGCGCGCGCGGTCTGCTGAAGCCGGCGCAAGGGACGGGTGAGACGCAATGAGAGCGGATAGGCCAGGGCCGCCGAGAGCAGCAGCACTCCCAAGGCGATGACCCACAATTGCCCAACCTGACGGCTAAGAAAGCGCTGCTCGGCCAGCTCGGGCAGCGGCGGCCCGGGCAGGATGGCCAGGGCGCCGATGGACTGGCCGTCATGACGTAGAGGATAGCGCCGCGCCCCGTCGAGCAGCTCGGGACGCCCGATGAGCAGGCGCCCCTTGGCATCGAGCAGCATCAGACGCAGCTCCAGGGGCAGGGGGCGATGCTGTGCATCCAGACGCGCCATCAGTTCGGGCGGCGGCCAGTCGGCGCTGCCATGGGGGCGCTGCGCGAGCCAGCGCCTGAGTCGCTCTTCACGCCCGGACGCATGGCCAGGAGCGCCAGGCGGCGCACTGCGCCGGGCGAGCAAGGCAGCCCAGCGCACCAGATCGGTGCGCAGCGCCTCCCAGTTGCCGTGCTCGCTCCAGTGCGCCGTCAACTGTTCGGCAAGGTCGTCGAGTCGTGCCTGTTCGCGCGCCTCGACCAATTCCATGAGGCCTTGGCGAAACGACCAATGCACAAAGAGCTGGCTGGCTAGCAGCGCCAGGGTGCAGCCCAGCAGCAAGGTCAAAAATAACTTGGCGCCGATCGTGATCTTCATGCCGTCATCATGACGGATGACTGTGCAAAAAGCATGACTCCTCGCGCCAACACCCGATCCCGCCGCCGCCCGAGTCGCCTATTTCACCAGAATGAGCTTGTCGTTGCGGGTCAGCAGCAGGGTATAGGTGGCTTCGCCATGCTCGATGACCAGACGCCGCGCGCCGCGCATCAGATCATTGCTGCGCACGCGCTGCGGCTGCCCCACAGGAATGCCGCAACAGGGAGAAGACTTGAGCGAGGGTTGCACAGGCTGTTGCATGATTCAGTCTCCTGGAGCCGGGTGGTTGATCAAAAAATCCGCCTTGCAATGGCGAGGGTGCAAACGGCACGACCAGGCCGCGTTAGAAATGATAACAATTCACATTAACTAATCAAGTCTTGCGTTCATGCCCATCTCGACCTTGGCGCGAGAATCGCTCGTTCGCTCCAGGATCGCTGGATTTGGCTCGACGCGATGGAGGGCGTGAACCGAGCAGGGACTGAATCAGGCGATCGACATCTTCTTCTGTTGCTGGAATCTCGCTCTGGGGCTAGTGGTATAGTGAACAGTGCTTTTTCGTCCCTTGGCACGAGCCAGCCGGACGACATTCGCCGGTTACACCAAACCGGTGTCGATTCCCCAGGCCACACCGCCCCGCCATGGCGCCTGGAGCGCCAGCAGGTCGGCGCACTGCGGAAAAGCATGACTTTCCGTGTGGAAAATTGTTTAACCAGTGATTTTCATCAAGAGGAAACGCGCGTGAACTATGCGGCAAAACGCACCTGGCCCGAACGCTCCGCCGCCTGGGAGCATCAGGGCGAGGCTGAGACCCCTGACGCCTTTGCCCTGGAATTCGCGGCCGTCGAACAGCTTTCCGTCGATGCCGAGTTTGTCGTCTTCAATCGCGAGAGCGGGGAGTCCCGCTATTTTCGCGTCACCGGGCGCGATCCCTACCGGATCGACCCCGCCGAGCCGCGCTCGCCGAACAATAGCGGTCACGCGGAGGCCGCAGGTACGGCGGATCAAGAGGTCTTCGTGCCCGACATCAAGCCCTTTATCAGCACCGTCTCCTATATGGGCAAGGTCGCCGTGTTGGCCGTGGTTGCCATTGCGGCCATGGGTTTCGGGCTGAAATATCTGCGCGCCTTACTCGGCGGCTAAAGGACGCGCGCTGCGCAATCTCCGCGTTCGGGCACAGGGCTCGTCGAGCCTGGCGACGCGGTCAGTCCAAGACGCGCTCCCGATGCGGGAGCGCGCGCCAGGCTCGCGACGCGCTATGATGCAACGCCGCACTGCGGGCTCTGCCTCATCTCCCGCATCCTGGCGGCATTTGGTGACGACGAGGCTCCACCCAAGTCAGGACATCCGCACCGTGTTGTCCAATCTCATCGCCCGCCTCCGCCCGCGCGAGGCCCAACCAGATGATCCGTCCCCGGCGCTTCTCGGGCTGCTGCTCGCCACCCTGATCCTGGGCGGATTGCTACGCCTCTACAACCTCGATCACCTCCTCATCTGGCACGATGAGGTGTTCAGCCTGATGCGCGTGTTCGGGCACGATCATGGCGCTGTCAGGCAGGCCATCTTCAGCGCGCAACTCCTAAGCCCCGATGATCTGCTGCTGTTCCAGCAACCGAGCCCAGCGCTTGGCTGGAGTGCAACCTGGCAGGCACTCAGAAGCCATCCCGAGCACGCGCCACTCTACTATCTGCTGGGTCGCGCCCTGAGCGCCCTGCCACTGGAGCCCATCGTTGCGTTGCGCGGACTCTCGGCAGTCTGCGGTTTGCTGCTTATTCCGGCCAGCTTCTGGCTCATGCGCGTGCTCTTCGGGCGCGGTCTCGCGCCCTGGATTGCGGCGGCCCTGGTCGCCGTCTCTCCGCTACAGCTCCTCTATGCCCAGGAGGCGCGCCAGTACGCGCTCTGGACCCTCATGGCGGTGGTTTCGAGCGCCGCCCTGGTCCACGCCCTGCGCCACCAAAGCTGGCGAGCCTGGGGGCTCTACAGCCTGACCCTGACGATCGGTCTCTACAGCCATCTGCTCTTTGCGCTCATGCTCCTCGTGCATGGGCTCTATGGACTGCTCGCGACACTGTTGCCCGGAACCGGCGCCGCCACGCCGGCACAGGCGATCAATCGCCCCCCGTTGGTCCGGGTGCTGCTGAGCTGGGGAAGCGCCACCGCACTGGCCCTGCTGCTTTTCATGCCCTGGATCCTGGTGGTGCTCGGCGCCAGCGAACAGGTGGCCCAATTCACCGGCTGGATGCAGCGCCCACTCTCGCTCGGCGAGACGCTCGGCCTCTGGCTCCAACATCTGACGCGCACCTTTCTCGACCCAGCCCCCAGCTTTGCGCCGGTCTGGCTAGCGCTCCTGCCGCTGCCGCTGTGGCTGCTCTGGCGCGCCCTGCGCGAGGCGCCCTGGCCGGCGCTGGCGTTGCCGCTGCTCATCGCCCTGGTCTATGTCGGCGTGGTGCTGGGCCCCGACCTGCTCCTGGGCGGCAGTCGCTCGCAGCATCCGCGCTATGCCCTGCCGGCCTTGCTCGCAGTCACACTCTTGGTGGGCTGGGGGCTGGCGCGCGTGCTGGCCAATCCGGCGCACCGCCATCTGGGACAGGCCGCGCTGGCGGCCTTGCTGGCACTGGGTTTAGGTTCTCAGCTCGCCATCCTGCGCGCCGAGACCTGGTGGACGAAAAACTTCAGCGCGCCCAACGCCGAGATTGCGCGTCTCCTGAACGCCAGGGCGACGGCCTTGGTGCTCGCCAGCGACAACGCCAGCGGCATCGCCACCGGAGAGCTGATTTCGCTTGCCCATGCGCTGGAGCCTTCGATCCGACTCTGGGGCGAGGCCGCGACCGGCCCCTTGGTGTTGCCCGAGGCGCGGAGCCCGGTCATCGCCCTGACGCCCTCGCGCCGACTGCGCGAACACCTTGCCCCAACTCAGAGCTTCGAACCCCTGGCTGGAAGCTGGCAGTGGTACCAGCTCAGACCATCCGCCCGAACCCAGTGAACGCCCTGGCGTCACCTCCCACTCACCCGACTGGATCTTAAAGATTCGCCATGAATCGCTCGATCAACCTCATCATTCCCGTGCTTATCGCGCTCCTGACCTTCGCGGCCTGGGCCTTGCTCAATCAGCCAAGCGAAGAGCCGCCCTGGCCTTCGCGGATTCAGGGCTTTTCCTTCTCACCCATGCATGCGGATGATGATCCAAGCCGCAATCGCTTTCCCAGCATCGAGGAGATCGATTCTGACTTGGCGCTGCTGGAAGGCGCGGCACACGCGGTGCGCACCTATACCGTCGAGAACACGCTTGCCGCCGTGCCCCAGCTGGCTGCCGCGCATCGGCTCAATGTCACCCTTGGGGCCTGGATCGGCCCGGATGAGAACGCCAACGAGCGCGAACTCGCACGCCTGACCGAGGTCCTGCAAAAGGGCTATCGCAATGTGGTGCGAGTCATGGTGGGCAACGAAGCCCTGCTGCGCCGCGACGTCTCGGTGGCCGAACTTGTGCATCACCTGGAGCGGATAGGCGCCATCACCAGTCAGCCGGTGAGCACCGCCGAGCCCTGGCACATCTGGCTGAAATATCCCAAGCTCGTCGAACACGTCGATTTCATCACCGTACACCTCTTGCCCTACTGGGAAGGCGTACCGGTCGAGGAGGCGGTGGACTATGCCTTCAAACGCTATCACGAGGTGCAGGCGGCCTATCCCGACAAAGAGGTAATCATCGGCGAGGTGGGCTGGCCGAGCAACGGACGGCGCAATGCGGGCGCCGAGCCCTCGCTCGCCAATCAGACGCTCTTTTTGCGGCGCTTTCTCGCCCGGGCCGAAAGCGAAGGCCATGTGTACTACATCATGGAGGCCTTCGATCAGCCCTGGAAGGCGCGCACCGAGGGCGCGACCGGCAACTATTGGGGCGTCTACAACGTCGAACGCGAGCC
>JAFGTZ010000169.1 GCA_016938795.1 Chromatiaceae bacterium
AGACCGTTACGCCGTCATCGGAAACCCCATTGCCCATAGCAAGTCGCCGCGCATTCATGCCGCCTTTGCGCAGCAGTTGGGCGACGAGCTGGAGTATGGTCGCATCCTCGGTGATCGCCATGATTTTGCGGGCGATGTGGGCCGCTTCTTTGCCCATGGCGGACGCGGTCTGAACGTGACCCTGCCCTTCAAGGAACAGGCCTGGCGCCTAGCTGACGCACGCAGCGAGCGCGCCGAGATGGCCGGGGCGGTCAATACCCTCAGCCGGCTGGAGGATGGCCGTCTGCATGGCGACAATACCGATGGGGTTGGGCTGGTGCGCGATCTGGCGCACAATCATGGCTTCGACTTCAGCAGCCGTCAGATCCTGCTGATCGGCGCGGGCGGCGCGGCGCGCGGGGTGCTTCTGCCCTTGCTAGAGAAACAGCCGCATCGGCTGGTCATCGCCAACCGTACCCTTGAGAAGGCCCAGCGCCTCGCGGATCTGGGCGCCGGATGTGGAACAACCGAGGCGCGCGGGCTTGATCAGCTCGCGGGCGAGCATTTCGATCTCATCATCAACGCCACCTCGGCGGGACTGGCCGACCGGGTGCCCGAGATTCCGGACGATCTGCTCGCCCCCGGCGGCTGGACCTACGACATGCTCTATGCCGAGGTGCCCACGCCCTTCTGTCGCTGGGGGCGCGAGCATGGTGCGACCAAGGTGCTCGACGGGTTGGGGATGCTGGTCGAGCAGGCGGCAGAGTCCTTTCTGCGCTGGCGCGGGCGGCGACCTGACACCGCTCCGGTGATCGCCATGTTGCGTCCCCATTGAACGTCCAGATCAAATGAGGTTCGAGTCATGACTGTTGCCGTACTGGGGCTGGGCCTGCTGGGCAGCGAGATTGCCCTGCGACTGCATGGTCAGGGAATCGGGGTGCTTGGCTGGAATCGCGGCGCGCAAGGCGCCGAGGCGGCGCGGGTGCGCGGCATCGCGGTGCGCGGCGAGCCTGCCGAGGCAATCCTTGAGGCCGAGACGGTGCTGCTGGTGCTGAGCGACGCCGAGGCCATTGCCGACACCCTGGCGCGGCCGGGTGTGCCCGAGGCGCTCGCCGCGCGGCGGCTGATCCAGATGGGCACCATCGCCCCTGCCGAGAGTCGCGCCCTGGCCGAGCGCGCCGCCGCACTGGGGGCCGACTATCTGGAGGCCCCGGTGCTCGGCAGTTTGCCTGAGGCGCGTGCGGGTCGGCTCATCATCATGGCAGGCGGAGAGCCCGCCGCCTTTGATCGCGCCCTGCCGCTGTTGCGCGAGCTTGGCGAGGCGCCACGTCTCATCGGCCCGGTGGGGCAGGGCGCAGCCATGAAGCTCGCCATGAACCAGCTCATCGCCGGACTGACCGCGAGTTTCGCGCTCAGTCTGGGACTGGTGCAGCGCGAAGGACTGGAGGTCGAGGATTTCATGGAGCTGCTGCGAACGAGCGCCCTTTATGCGCCAACCTTTGACAAAAAGCTCTCCAAGTATCTGGCGCGGGATTACAGCGGCGCCAATTTTCCGCTCAAGCATCTGCTCAAGGATGTGCGCCTCTTTCGCCGTGTGGCCGAGGCGCAGGGACTCGATGCCGAGCTGCTGGTGGCCATCGAGCGGCTTGGCGCCGTGGCCGAATCGCAAGGCTATGTCGAGCAGGATTATTCCGCCCTCTACGAGGCGATTGCGCCTCGCCAGACCTCTTAACCCTTTGTTTAACCTCTCTCTGGTTTCGGAATCCTTCCATGCCCAACCGTCTTCCGGCCATCGAGGCCTTTCGCCGTCTGCGCGACGGCAACCGCCGCTTCGCCGCCAATCTCAGCAGCTCGGGCACCGCGCTCACGCAAAAGGAGCTTGCCGGGATGCTGGCCGGACAGTCGCCCTTTGCCATCATCCTGGGCTGTTCGGATTCGCGCGTTCCTGCTGAAATCATTTTTGATCAAGGCTTTGGCGATCTTTTCGTGATCCGGGTTGCCGGCAACATCGTGGCGCCCTCGCAGGTGGGCAGCGTGGAGTTCGCCGCTTCGCGCTACGGCACCCGGCTGGTGGTGGTGCTCGGACATTCGTGCTGCGGCGCGGTCAACGCCACCATCGACGCCATGTTGAGTGGTGCGGACGCCGAATCGGATAATATCGGCTCCATCGTCAAGCGGGTGAAGCCGGTGGTGGCCGGCCTGCTGGAGACGGATCTACGCAACGATCACGATGCCCTGGTGCATGCCGCCATCCGCGCCAATGTGCGCGCCTCGGCTGATCATCTGCGCCACGGTTCGCCCATCATCGAATCCCTGATCGAGCGCGAGGGTCTGCATGTGATCGGCGCCGAGTATTCGCTTAAGACCGGTCTGGTGGATTTTTTCGATGGTCTGCCCGAGGACTGGGCTGATCGTGATGAGCCGATGTCCGCGCGCGGATCTTTTTAGCGCCTCGGCTGTCCATTTCGAGGCATGCGATGGGTTGCGCGGACATCCTGGGGCGATTTGACCCAAGGCGTCCAATTCTGCTATACATCGCAGGATTTTCAAACTCCCCCTCATCCGACCCTGGTATCGCGAGCGTTACCTTTCATGCGGTCATGATCCAACGATAACGGGACACGAACATTGGGCACGCGAATGATGAAGACTTGGCTGATGACGATTTCGGTGGCGGCGGCGGTCATGGCCGGCGCGGCACAGGCATCTGAACATACCTCCGAGGCGCCCAAGGTCGGCGACCCCGCTGCTGGCGAAGCGAAGGTCAACTCGATCTGTCAGGCCTGCCATGGCCCGCAGGGCAACAGTATCGTGCCGACCTGGCCCAAGCTGGCTGGTCAGCATCCTGAATACATCATCAAGCAGCTGACCAACTTCAGGCAGGGCGATCGCTACAACGAGCAAATGACGCCCATGGCCATGCCTCTGACCGATCAGGAAGTGCTCGATGTGGCCGCCTATCTGTCAACCCAGCAGCAAAGTGGCGGCATGGCCGATCCCGAGCTGGCCAAGCTCGGCGAGTCGATCTACCGCATGGGTAACCCCCAGACCGGCGTGCCCGCGTGCAGCGGCTGCCATGGCCCGGCTGGCATGGGGCAGGGGCTGTCGAAGTTCCCGCGTCTCGCCGGTCAGCATGCGGCCTACATCGAGCAGACGCTTGGTTACTTCCGCTCTCAGGAGCGCAACAACGATCCCAATGCCATGATGCGTGGCGTGACGGCGCGCATGACCGATCAGGAAATGGCTGCTGTCGCCCAGTACATCCAGGGCCTTGGCTACAACGACTGATCGGAAGAGGCGCCCCGCGCGCTCCGACCCGAAAAAAGGCAGCCTTAGGCTGCCTTTTTTTACGCGAGTTCATCGCCATGCGCACCCTGCATCTGCTTAGCTACAACGTCCAGGCGGGCATCCAGTCGCGCCAATACAGCGACTATCTCACCAATAGCTGGAAACACCTCTTTCCGCATCCCCAGCGCCAGACTAATCTCGACCGCATCGCGCAGCTCTTGCAGCGCTACGATCTGGTTGGATTACAGGAGGTGGATGCCGGCAGTCTGCGCAGCGCGCGCCTCGATCAGGTCGAATATCTTGCCCATCGCGGCGCCTTTCCCCACTGGTACCGCCAGGTCAACCGCGATCTTGGCCCCTTTGCCCAGCACAGCAACGGGCTGCTCAGTCGCCCGCGCCCCGGCCCCATCACCGAGCACCGCCTCCCTGGCCTCCCCGGGCGCGGCGTCATGGTGGCCGAGTATCCGCTCTGTGATGGTTCGCATCTGGCCGTGGGCATCGTCCATCTGGCGCTCGGCTGGCGCGCGCGCCGTCGCCAGCTCGACTATCTGGTGGCGCTCGCCGAGCGCCATCCCTGTCTGGTGCTCATGGGCGATTTCAATTGCGGCTGCAACTCGCGCGGACTGCGCGCCATGATCCGACGCGCCGGCATGACTGGACTCGATTGCGAACTCAAGACCTTTCCGAGCTGGCGTCCGCGCCACAATCTCGATCACATCCTGATCGCCCAGTCGCTGCGGGTGGTCGAGGCGCGGGTCATTGACTATGCCCTCTCCGACCATCTGCCCATCAGCATGACCATCGAGCTGCCCGAGGGGCTGCGTCTGGCCGAGCCGCAAGGGCGCGCGCCAGCCTGAGGGCGCGCCGCTCAGACCGGATGGGCGCCGCGCAGATGACGCTCCACGGCGATCCAGCTTCCGGTCAGCCCCAGCAGCACGCTGCCGCCCACCACCAGCAGAAGCGCCAGGGCATCGAGACCCGCGAGCCGAAAACTCGCGCCATAGAGTTCGGCAAGCCGCGACACCGGACCCTGCAAAAGGCTCAGCAACAGCGTCACCAGGAGCCAGGCACCGAGTCCGCCGAGCAGTCCGTACCAGGCCCCGGCGTAGAGGAAGGGGCGGCGCACGAAGGCGGCGGTGGCGCCCACCAGCTCCATGATTTCGATGTCGATGCGCCGGTTGAGAATCTCCAGACGGATGGTGTTGCCAACGATCAGCAGCACGCCAAGCCCGAGCAGGGCAGCGAAGATAAAGACGGCACGCTGCGACAGGGCCAGAATGGCGCGCAGCCGTTGCAGCCAGAGGCTATCCATGCGGGCGAAGTCGGCCTCGGGCAATTCCAGCAGTGCGGCGCTCAGGCGCTCTAGATCCTCGGGTTGGGTGTTGCGAGGATAGATGGCGAGCAGGGCGGGCAGCGGGTTGTCTTCCAGCTGATCAAACGCGCCCTCGAAGCCGCCCAGCTCGCGAAATTCGCGCAGCGCCTGCTCGCGCCCGATGAGTCGCACAGCCTCCAGCTCGGGGCGCTCGCGCAGCCGCTCGGCCAGGGTGGCGGCGGTGGCGTCATCAACCTCTTGGCGCAAAAAGAGCGAGATGGCTGCGGTCTCGTCCCAGTTTGATACCATGAGCCGCAGATTGCCGGTGAGCACATAGAGCGCGGCGGGCAGGGCCAGGGAGATGCCGATGACCGCGATGGTCATGGCGGTTGGCAGTGGGGTGCGCAGCAGGCGGCATAAGGCATCGCGCGCGCTGGCCAGATGCTGGGCAAGCCAGATTGCCGGACGCGTCCTCTGGTGCAGGCTGCGCTGGCGACGTGCGCCTGACCGGGCCATCGTCACCAGCCCCCCGAATCGTTGACCAGACGCCCCTCGGAGAGGGTGAGGGTGCGGTAGGGCATTTTCGCGACCAGCCCCAGGTCGTGGGTGGCGATGATCAAGGTGACGCCCACATAGTGAAAACGCTCGAAGAGCTCGAAAATCTCGCGCGAGAGATCGGGGTCGAGGTTTCCGGTCGGCTCGTCGGCCACCACCAGGGGCGGGCGCGCCACCACGGCACGGGCAATGCCGACGCGCTGTTGTTCGCCGCCCGAGAGCGCCACCGGCGTGGCGCGCTCGCGCGCGAGCAGTCCCACTTGATCGAGCGCCGCGCGCACCCGCCGCCCAATCTCCTTGTGCCCCACCCCCATGACCTCCAGCGGCAGGGCAACATTGTCGAAGACGCTGCGATCGGGCAGCAGTCGGTGGTCCTGAAAGATCATGCCCACCTCGCGCCGATGGTAGGGAATGCGCCCGCGCTTGAGGCTGGCGAGATCGCGTCCGCCGATGCGGATCTGACCGCGACTGGGGCGCTCAAGCAGACCGATGAGGCGCAACAGGGTGCTCTTGCCCGCGCCCGAGTGCCCGGTGAGAAAGACCAGCTCACCGGGCGCGATGCGCAGACTGATGTCGCTGAGCGCCTCGCCGCGTTCGGGATAGCGTTTAAAGACCCGCTCGAACTCGACCATCCGCCGCCCCCCGTTTTGCCGCCTCAGTCGAACAGCGCCTCGATGAAATCCTCGGCCTCGAAATAGCGTAGATCCTCGATCGACTCGCCAATGCCAATAAAACGGATGGGCACGCCCAGACGCTCGGCAATCGCAAAGACGATACCGCCCTTGGCGGTGCCGTCGAGCTTGGTGAGGGTAATGCCAGTGAGCCCTACCGCGCGATGAAAATGCTCGGCCTGATGGAGCGCGTTCTGGCCGGTGGTGGCATCCACCACCAGCATCACCTCGTGCGGTGCTTCGGGGTCGATCTTCTTCATCACCCGCGCCACCTTGGTCAGCTCGTCCATGAGGTTGCTCTTGGTGTGCAGTCGCCCGGCGGTATCGGCGATGAGGACATCGGCGCCGCGCGCCGTGGCCGCCTGCAAGGCGTCGAAGATGACCGAGGCCGAATCAGCGCCGGTTTGCTGCGCGATGACCGGGATGCGATTACGCTCGCCCCAGGTCTGGAGCTGCTCGACCGCCGCCGCACGGAAGGTATCGCCTGCGGCGAGCATGACGCTGTTGCCTTCCTCCTGAAGGCGCTTGGCGAGCTTGCCGATAGTGGTGGTCTTGCCCGCGCCGTTGACGCCCACCATGAGGATGACCTGCGGGCGTCCCGGCGCGGGTTGACGCACCGGGCCGGTGGCGCGCGCCAGGATGGCCGCCAGCTCGGCCTTGAGTGCTGCGATGAGGGCCGGCGGATCAGTGAGCGTCTTGCGCTTCACGCGCTCGCTCAGATCGCCGATGATGCGGGTGCTGGCCTCGACCCCGACGTCGGCGCTGATGAGCAGGGTTTCGAGATCCTCCAGCAGCGCATCGTCGATGCGCTGGCGCCCGAGCAACAGGGCGCCGAGTCCGTCGCCCAGATTGGTCCGGGTGCGCCCGAGCCGTTCGCGCAGCCGGTGCAGCACGCTGCCGCGCCGCTCGCCCGCTTCGGCCCAATCCTCCTCATCGGCCAGATCGGGCAGCTCCGGCATCTCGACGGGCGCAACCAGGCGGTTTGCGCCCCGCTCGGGAAGCGGGGTCTGCGGCGGCTCGGGCGGCTCGGGCGCCACACTGGGCGCTTCGCGAGGCGTCTTTTCCGGGGCTGGGGGACGCTCGTGCGTCGGCGGCTCGGGTTGCGCCGTCTCAGCGGCGCGATCAGATTTGAACAGGCGCCCGAGTAGGGAGGGGGAGCTTGCGCTGTCCTCGCCGCCGGGCGCGCGGGCTGGGGTTTTCTGCTTCTTTTTTCCGAAACCAAACATGAGGCTTTAAGGTGGCTGGGTTGGGGCAAGATTAAGGTGCGCGAGACATCGGGCGCCAGCGCGCGATCATATCGCCCATGCTAGCAGATCGCCTCACGGAAGGCCCTCCTCGGGCGACAATGGATGCGCGGGAACTCGCAAGCTCGGCAGCTGCCCATATCTATCTGGCCAGATGACCATTTTCATGCTCACAGGAGTTCATATGCGAGGTCGATCACTTGCCCTGCTGCTCTGTCTTTTTCCCCTGGCGGCCCTGGGCGCCTCCACTGTTCAGCAAGAGGTGCTCGACAACGGGCTCAAGGTGTTGGTGAAGCCTGATCAGCGTGCCCCCGTGGTCACGGTTCAGGTCTGGTATCGCGTGGGCTCGGGCGATGAGCATGAGGGCCTGACCGGTCTCTCGCACATGCTGGAGCACATGATGTTCAAGGGGACGGAAACACTGGCGCCCGGTGACTATTCGCGCATCATCGCCGCCAACGGCGGCGAGGAAAACGCCTTCACCAGCCGCGACTACACGGCCTACTACCAGAATCTCGCGAGCGACCGGCTCGATATCGCCTTCGAGCTGGAGGCCGACCGCATGCGTCATCTCAAACTCGCTCCCGAGGAGTTCGCGCCCGAGTTGCAGGTGGTGCGCGAGGAGCGGCGTATGCGCACCGAAGACAATCCCCGCTCGCTCACCTACGAGCGCTTCAACGCCGCCGCCTTCGAGGTCTCGCCCTATCGCCATCCGGTGATTGGCTGGGCGAGCGACATCGAGCAATACCGCATTGAGGATCTGCGCAGCTGGTACCGCCAGTGGTACGCGCCTAACAATGCCACCCTGGTGGTCGCTGGCGATGTGCAGCCCGAAGAAGTCTTCCGGCTTGCCGAACGCCATTTCGGACCCCTGGAGTCTGAAACCATTGAACCCATCAAGGCCCGTCCCGAACCTGAGCAGCTTGGCGAGAAGCGCATCCAGGTCAAGGCGCCCGCACAGGAGCCCTGGCTGGTCATGGGCTACAAAACCCCGGTACTCGCCACGGCAAAACCGGGCGCCGAATGGGAGCCCTATGCGCTCGAAATGCTCGCGGCGGTGCTCGATGGCGGCTCCAGCGCCCGCTTCTCGCGCGAGCTGGTGCGCAGTCGTCAGATCGCGGCCTCGGCGGGGGCGGGCTATAGCGCCTTCTCGCGTCGTTCGGAGCTTTTTCTGCTTGAGGGCGTACCGGCGCGCGGTCAGGACATCGCCACCTTGGAGGCAGCGCTGCGCGAACAGATCGAGCGGGTGCGCACCGAGCCGGTTCAACCCGAGGAACTTGAGCGCATCCGCACCCAGCTGATTGCCGGCAAGGTCTATGAGCAGGATTCACTCTTTTATCAGGCCATGCAGCTCGGCATGCTGGAAACCGTTGGTCTAGGCTGGGAATTGGCCGACACCTATGTCGAGCGCATCAGTGCGGTGACCCCGGAGCAGATCCAGGCGGTCGCGCGCAACTATCTTGTTTCCGACCATCTCACGGTTGCCGTGCTCGATCCCCAGCCGACCGAGTCCGTTGCAACCCCTTCGACCTCCCTGGGAGATTCCGGCCATGTGCATTGATCGACGCGCCCTGCGACCCTGGATCGCCACCGGCCTTCTGCTGCTTGCCACCAGCGCCCAGGCACTGCCCGAGATTCAGAGCTGGACCACCTCGAATGGCGCGCGCGTGCTGTTTGCCTCCGCGCCCGAACTGCCCATGGTCGATGTGCATATCGCCTTCGATGCCGGCAGCGCGCGCGATGGCGCGCATCCCGGGCTGGCCTCGCTGACCGCCGCGCTCCTCACTCAGGGCGCGGGCGCCTGGAATGCCGACGGCATCGCCGAACGGCTTGAGGGCGTGGGGGCCGAACTCCATGCCAGCGCTGATCGCGACATGACCGAGGTGACGCTGCGCTCGCTCACGCGCGAGGATGCGCTCGAGACCGCCGTCGCGACCCTCGCCGCCATACTCGCCCGTCCCACCTTCGCCCCCGAGGATGTAGAGCGGATGCGGCGCAACCGACTGGTGGCCCTGCGCCAGGAGCAGGAATCGCCGCGTGAGGTTGCCAGCCGCGCGCTCTGGCGCGCGGTGTTCGCCAATCATCCCTACGCCGAGGATCCCCAGGGCACGCCCGAGGCCATCAAGGCCATCGACCGCGAGACCCTGGCCGCCTTTCATGAGCGCTACTATCGTGGCGCCAATGCCGTGATCGCCATTGTCGGCGCGCTTGATCGCGCGGGCGCCGAGCAGCTCGCCGAGCGCATCCTGGGCGAGCTGCCGCGCGGCGCGCGCGCCGCAGAGCTGCCGCCCGCGCCCGAACTGACAGCGGCGCGCCAGGAGCGCATCGCCTTTCCCTCCAGCCAAACGACCATTCTCGCCGGTCAGCCGGGTATGCGCCGGGGCGATCCCGACTATTTTCCGCTCTATGTCGGCAATCACATCCTCGGCGGCAGCGGACTGGTGTCGCTGCTCATGGAAGAGATTCGCGCCAAGCGCGGTCTCTCCTATAGCACCTACAGCTACTTCCTGCCGCTCGCCCAGCCTGGCCCCTTCCTCATGAGTCTGCAAACGCGCAACGATCAGGCCGAGGCCGCGCAGGCGCTCATGCTTGAGACCCTGCGCCGCTTCATCGAACGCGGACCAACCGAGGAGGAACTGGATGCGGCGCGCAAGAACATCACCGGCGGTTTTCCGCTGCGCATCGACAGCAATGCCGATATCGTCCGCTATCTGGCCATGATCGGCTTCTATGGGCTGGAACTCGATTATCTGGCCCGTTTCACCGCGCGTATCGAGTCCGTCACGGCTGAACAGATCCGCGATGCCTTCGCGCGCCGGGTGCATCCCGAGCGCCTGGTCACGGTCAGCGTGGGCGAGATGGGCGCACACGGCCCCGAGGTGGCCCGTCAGTGAGGACGTCCGCGCCCGGGCAGTTGCGCATCATTGGGGGAGACTTTCGGGGGCGGCGCCTTGCAGTGCCCGACCAGCCAGGTTTGCGTCCCACCTCTGACCGGGTGCGCGAGACGCTGTTTAACTGGGTCGCACCCTGGCTGCCTGGCGCGCGCTGTCTTGATGTTTTCGCCGGCAGCGGCGCCCTGGGGTTCGAGGCCGCCTCGCGCGGTGCCGGTGCAGTGCTGCTCCTTGAGCGCGCCGCCCGGGTGGCGCGTCAGCTTGACGCCAATGTCGGCGTCCTGGGCGCCGCGCGGGTCAAGGTCATCGAAACCGACAGCCTGCGCTGGCTCAGGGAAGAGCCCGCGACGCCCTTCGATCTGGTCTTTCTCGATCCGCCCTTTGCCGAGCCGCTGCTCGAACCCGCGCTGGCCGCGCTCGCGCGCGGCTGGCTCGCGCCCGAGGCGCGCATCTATCTCGAAACTGCACGTGGGCGCGAGCTACCGCCGCTGCCCGGCGGCTGGGAGCTGGTGCGCGATAAAGAGGCCGGGCAGGTGCGCTATGCCCTGGCCGCGCCCTCAGGCTAGAGCGCCAACACTGACCGCCGCCTCAGGCTGTGCTATGGTTCGCGCCGGCACCAAGGCGTCGGATGCTGGGACGAACCAAACTCTCTCCTCAGCGCTCGTGCCCCGGTTCACCAGGCGCCCGCTCGGCGGGCCTGATCACCCCTGACCGCCCGGTTCAACCCGGGCTGCCTCGCAGAGGATCCCCGGTTTGCGCAGCGTGGTTTACCCCGGAACCTTCGACCCCATCACCAATGGTCATATTGATCTTGTGCTGCGTGCGGCACGACTCTTCGATCGCGTGGTGGTGGCGGTGGCCACCGATACCGGAAAGCAGCCGCTCTTTTCCATCGAGGAGCGCGTGGCCCTGGTCCGCGAGGCCACCGGGCATCTGCCCAATGTCGAGAGCATCGCCTTCCAGGGGCTGCTGGTGAACTTCGTGCGCGAGCTTGGAGTCAATGTCATTATTCGTGGTCTGCGTGCGGTTTCGGATTTTGAATACGAGTTCCAGCTCGCGAGCATGAATCGGCACATGGCCCCCGATATCGAGACCATCTTCCTGACGCCCGCCGAACAATATGCCTTTATCTCCTCCTCGCTGGTGCGTGAAATCGCTCGTCTACACGGCGACATCTCCACCTTCGTGCCGGCGGAGGTACAGGCTGCATTGCGCGAGCGCTTTGGATAAGATCCGCGCACGCACACTGAAACATTCACTGAATCGACCACTAGCCGAAGGAGTTCAGCCATGGCCCTGATGATCACCGACGAATGCATCAACTGCGACGTTTGCGAGCCCGAGTGCCCGAACGGCGCCATCTCCCAGGGTGATGAGACCTATGTCATCGAACCGAGCCTGTGCACCGAGTGCGTGGGGCACTACGAAACCTCGCAATGCGTTGAGGTGTGCCCGGTTGACTGCATTGTGAAGGATCCCAATCACGAGGAGAGCGAGGACGAGCTGCGCGCCAAGTTCGAGCGCATCACCGGAGCGGGCTCCAGCTGAGTTCTCACCAACCCGGCGACAGAGGCCGGGTTTTTCCGCAAGGCTGCGGCGCCGGATGACTTGATCACGCCTGCGCCGGGCCTGCATGTTCCGATGGAGCTTCTTGACCATGACCTTCAAGACCCTGTTCGCGGCAACCCTGACCCTGTTCGCGGCCCTGGCACTCACCACCGCGCCCGAGGTCGAGGCCAAGCGCTTCGGCGGTGGTTCCAGCCTGGGCAAGCAGTCGAGCGCGCCCATGGCCCGCAAGGCAACCCCCACCCAGAATGAGACCGCAGCCCAAGGCAGCCAGCGCCCGAGCGCTGCGGCAACGGCGAACACACGTCCGCAAAGCGGCGCCAGTCGCTGGCTTGGCCCGCTCGCCGGCCTGGCCGCTGGCGGACTGCTCGCCTCGCTCTTTTTCGGCGATGCCTTTCAGGGCTTCCAATTCATGGATTTTGTATTGCTCCTGCTGCTGATTGGCGGCGGGGTGCTGATTTGGCGTCTGATGCGCGCCAAACGCGCAGGCGCCCCCGTGCCGGCGGCTGCGGGGCCCTATGCGCGCAGCGGCGGCATAGCTCAGCCCCGGCATCCAGGCGCACGCCCATCAGGCCTGGGCATGGCCTCGAGCGCCACAAGCCAGCCGGCTGGAGAGCTGCCCGCCTGGTTCAATGCCGCCGGCTTTACCGCCGACGCCAAGGGCCACTTCATTGGTCTCCAGTCCGCCTGGGATGCGGCCAACTTTCAGGAAATCGCCACCTACACCACACCCGAACTCCTCGCCGAGTTGCAAGCTGAGCGCCAAAAGGAGCCCGGTCCGCAGCAGACCGAGGTGGTACAGCTCGCGGTCGAGCTGCTCGATGGCCGTCGCGAGGGCGATCTGTTTGTAGTGAGTCTGCTCTATTCGGGTCTGATTCGCGAACGAGCGGATGGCGCCGCGCAACCCTTCCGCGAGATCTGGCATATCCAGCACCCTTGGGCGAGCCCGGCGGGCGATTGGTTCATCGCCGGCATTCAGCAGCTCGACAACTGAGGCCTCGCGCCGACATGCGCCCGAGCGGGTTGCATGTCGGCACGGATCCCAGACTCGCCTGCGCGGTTATGGGATGCTTGGCGTTTTGGATTAAGATCCAGGTTATCGCATCCCAGCGTCAGACAGGAGTCATCTTCAGACATGTCTATCTCATCTCAAGCGGAGGCCCCATCCGAGCGAGGAGAAGACTGCGAGCGCTCGCCGCTCTACCCCTCCCGAGACAAACTCAACCTCGCCTTCGCGGCGGTGCGGCGCGCGGCTGTTCCGCAAATTCCCGATGTCGTGCTCGCCCTGCGCCAAGAGCTGATGCGCGAGGAGCCCGATATGGGTGTCGCGGCTGACCTAATCGCCCAGGATGTCGCGCTCTCTGGCCAGCTTCTCAAGACCGTGAACTCACCGCTCTTCGGTAGCCGCCATCCCGTCGCCAGCGTCCAACAGGCGGTCTCCATGCTGGGGCTGCGGCGCCTTGCCACCCTGGTGACGGCTGCTGCGCTGACACATCTCTTTACCGATGCGAATGATGCGGCGCGCGTGATCTGGGAGTCGATCATGGAACAGACGCGAGCAGCGGTCGCCATCGCGCTCAAGCTCGGCGATCCGCACCCCGAGGAGGCCTATCTCTTTGGTCTCATGCACGATGTCGGCTGTCTCATCTTCGCTGATCTGCTCCCCGAGTATGGTTCGGTCTGGGTCTTGCAGGCGGCCTCGCCAAGCGCCCTGCTTGGGCATGAACAGCGCGCCCTGGGGGTGGATCACACCACGGTTGGCTTTTTGCTCGCGAGCACCTGGAAACTCCCCGAGCAGATGACGCTGGCGCTCTATCATCATCACGACCGATCATTCAACCACCTGGAGGACGGGCGCGCGCGCAGCTTCATTGCAACCACCCAGCTGGCGCACTATCTGATTGCCCTCGGCCAAGGCAATCAGGAGATGCCCGAGATGATGAGCTATCTCGACAGCGCACGCCTGGAGCTGGAAATCAATGATGAGGTCTTCGCCTCGCTGTGCGAAGAGGCCTCCTCGGGACACTGGAGCTCTGATGGAATCGCCTGA
>JAFGTZ010000024.1 GCA_016938795.1 Chromatiaceae bacterium
CGCTGAACAACTCATGTGATCCCTCGTATCGATCACCACTGAAACCGCAGGAATCGCCATGCCGATCATTACCCTTCCCGATGGCTCGCAGCGCGCCTTCGATGCGCCGGTCACGGTTCAAGAGGTTGCCGCCTCCATCGGCGCGGGCCTCGCGCGCGCCGCGCTTGCCGGGCGCGTCAATGGCGTGCTGGTGGATACCAGCCACTCTATTGACTCCGACGCCGAGCTTGCCATCGTCACCAGCAAGGACGAGGAGACCGCGCTCGAACTCTTGCGCCACGACGCCGCCCATGTGATGGCGCAGGCGGTGCAGGAGCTCTATCCCGGCACCCAGGTGACCATTGGCCCGGCGATCGAAAACGGCTTCTACTACGACTTCGCCCGCGATGAGCCCTTCACGCCCGAGGATCTGGAGCGTATTGAGGCGCGCATGCGCGAGATCGTCAAGCGCGATCTGCCCATCACCCGCGAGGTTCTGGAGCGCGAGGAGGCCAAGCGCCTCTTTGCCGGCATTGGCGAGCACTACAAGGTCGAGATTATCGACGAGATTCCCGCCGGCGAGCCGATCAGCCTTTATCGTCAGGGCGACTGGTTTGATGTCTGTCGCGGTCCCCATCTGCCCAGCACTGGCAAACTTGGCGATGGCTTTAAGCTCATGAAGGTGGCGGGCGCCTACTGGCGCGGCGATGCGCGCAACGCCATGTTGCAGCGCATCTACGGCACCGCCTGGCGCGACAGGAAGGAACTCAAGGCCTATTTGCATCGTCTGGAAGAGGCCGAGAAGCGCGATCATCGCAAGCTCGGCAAGCAGCTCGACCTGTTTCACTTCCAGGATGAAGCCCCCGGCATGGCCTTCTGGCACGCCAAGGGCCGCACCATCTACCGTCTCGCCGAGAACTACATGCGCGAGAAGCTTGACGAGTACGGCTATCAGGAGATCGAGACCCCACAGGTGCTCGACCGCTCGCTCTGGGAGCGCTCGGGTCACTGGGACAAGTTCGCCGGCGGCATGTTCACGACGCATCTGGATGACCGTGATTTCGCCATCAAGCCCATGAACTGCCCCGGTCACATTCAGATCTATAACCAGGGCCTCAAGAGCTACCGCGATCTGCCGCTGCGTCTGGCCGAGTTCGGTGTGGTGCATCGCAACGAGCCCTCGGGCACCCTGCACGGTCTGATGCGCGCGCGTCGTTTCACCCAGGACGATGCCCACGTCTTCTGCACCGAGGATCAGCTCCAGAGCGAGGTTGCAACCCTCATCGACATGGTGTTCGAGACCTATCGCGATTTCGGTTTCAATGCCATCGAGCTGGCCCTGTCGCTGCGTCCCGAGCAGCGCGTGGGCAGCGATGAGCTGTGGGACAAGGCCGAGGCGGCGCTCAGGGAATCGCTCGACGCCAAGGGCTTGACCTATCGGGTGCAGCCGGGCGAGGGCGCCTTCTATGGCCCCAAGATCGAGTTCACCCTGCGCGACAGCATCGGGCGCGCCTGGC
>JAFGTZ010000170.1 GCA_016938795.1 Chromatiaceae bacterium
GCCACGGCGGTGGTCGGCGTGCTGCTCCTGATCGGCGGCCTCGGCGTCATCGTGCTGCTCATGGCCGAGGCGCACGAATGGGCCGAATCGCTCTGGCTGCGCCGCTGGCGCCGCCCCTTCCCGCTGCGCGCGGTGCCCGATGCCGAATTGCCCCTGGTATCGGTGCATGTGCCGGCCTACAACGAACCGCCCGAACTGCTGATCGAGACGCTCGACGCCCTGGCCGCGCTCGACTATCCGCGCTTCGAGGTGCTGGTGATCGACAACAACACCAAGGACGAAGCGGTCTGGCGTCCGGTCGAGGCGCACTGCGCGCACCTGGGCGCGCGCTTCCGTTTCTTCCATGTTGATCCGCTCGCCGGCTACAAGGCCGGAGCGCTTAATTTCGCGCTGCGCGAAACCTGCCCCGAGGCTGAGGTGATTGCGGTCATTGATGCCGACTACATCGTGCATCCGCACTGGCTGCGCCATCTGGTACCGGCCTTCGCCGATGCCGAAGTGGCCATCGTGCAGGCCCCGCAGGATTATCGCGACGCCGGACAGAACGCCTTCAAGGCCATGTGCATGGCCGAGTACCGCGGCTTTTTCCACATTGGT
Organism: Chromatiaceae bacterium; assembly: GCA_016938795.1. Classification (GTDB taxonomy): domain Bacteria; phylum Pseudomonadota; class Gammaproteobacteria; order Chromatiales; family Chromatiaceae; genus Marichromatium. Next base: position 598 of record JAFGTZ010000170.1, read on the forward strand.
ATGGTCACGCGCAACGAGCGCAACGCCATCATTCAGCACGGCACCATGACCATGATCCGGCGCACCGATCTGGATGCCGTGAATGGGTGGGCCGAGTGGTGCATCACCGAGGACGCCGAGCTTGGGCTGCGGCTGTTCGAGCGCGGGCGCGCGGCGCTCTACATTCCCTGCACCTACGGGCGCGGACTCATGCCCGACACCTTCGCCGACTTCAAGAAACAGCGTTATCGCTGGGCCTATGGGGCGGTACGCATCCTGCACCAGCACTGGCGCGAACTCTTCGGGCTGCGCCGCAGCGCGCTCACGCCCGGACAGCGCTATCACTTCCTCGCCGGCTGGCTGCCCTGGTTCGCCGACGGCTTCAACCTGCTCTTCAACTTCGCCGCCCTGGCCTGGTCAGTGGCCATGGTGAACCTGCCCGATCAGGTCACACCGCCCTACATGACCATTGCCCTGATCCCCCTGGTGCTTTTTGCCTTCAAGATGTCGAAGAGCTTCTTTCTCTATCGACGCCGGGTCACCGCCACCCTGCGCCAGAGCCTGGCGGCGGGACTTGCGGGGCTTGCGCTCTCGCATACCATCTCGCGCGCCATGTTCGGAGGGCTGGCGAGCGGCAGGCTCGGCTTTTTCCGCACGCCCAAGATGGCTCAGGCCCCGGCGCTCATCCGCGCCCTGCTCGACGCCCGCGAGGAGGCGCTGCTGGCCGTGGCGCTCTGGCTTGCCGCCGCGCTGGTGATGCAGCGCGAGGATGCCTACATGCTGGATGTGCGCATCTGGGCCCTGGTGCTGGTGGTGCAGTCCATCCCCTATCTGGCCTCGGTACTGGTATCGCTCATCAGCGCCCTGCCCCGCCTGCCCGCAAGCCTGATCGGCCCCATGGCCCAAATGGACTGCCGCGAGGATTTTAAGCGACGACCCGCCCCGGTGCGGCGCGACCTCAACACCTGATAATTCTCAATGCCCTTTCGATGTCCGCTTGTCACGATATCGGGTTAATCCCGGCACGGCAGGCGCGACATCGACTCTCGATAGGCGTTCCCTCGTCTCTGCCGCATTAAAATATGCTAATAGAAGGAGATTCCGAAATGGCCCTGCGGATGCCCAAGGCGTCGGACGACCGCTACTCGCCGCTCTATTTTCTCGCTGCGCTCGGCGCGGGTGGCCTGACCGCCAATTTCTTTGTCTGGCTCCTGTTCTGGGTGCCGCACCCCGAGCGTCCTGTTCCAGTCTTCGAGGATCTTCTTGCCGCCTACACATCGGGCTCGCTGCCGCTGCGCATCGCCATCGGGGTGGCCGTGGTGGGCATCACGCTCTTTGCGCTCATCCACATTCTGCTGCTGGTCTGGAATCTAATTGAATATGGCCGCTATCGCCACACCGAGGCGGCCCAGACACTGCGTCGCGGCAATTTCGAAACCCAGTTGCTCGCCCTGCCGCTCACCGTGGCCATGGCCATCAACGTCGGCTTCGTGCTCGGCATGGTCTTTGTGCCGGGACTCTGGTCGGTAGTCGAGTGGCTCTTCCCGGCGGCCACCCTGGCCTTCTTTCTGGTTGGCGTCTGGGCCTTGCGTCTGCTCGGCGATTTCTACGGACGGGTGCTCACCAAGGGCGGCTTCGATTGCGCGCGCAACAACAGCTTCGCCCAGATGCTGCCTGCCTTCGCACTCTCCATGGTGGGCGTGGGGCTCGCCGCTCCGGCGGCCATGAGCAACACCCACTGGGTGGCCGGACTCTCCTATCTGCTGTCGAGCTTCTTCGTGGTCGCGGCGCTGCTGCTCGGCACCGGCAAGATGGTGCTCGGCATGCGCGCCATGATGGAGGGCGGCGCCAGCCCCGAGAGCGCGCCCACGCTCTGGATCGGCGTGCCCATCCTCACCGTGCTGACCATCACCTTTCTGCGTCAGGAGCACGGCGCCCATGTCCATCTGGGCGCACACACCATGCCCATCGACCGCTTCGATCTCATGGTGCTGCTGTTCAGCGCCCAGATCGGCTATCTGCTGCTCGGCGCCGTGGTGCTGCGCCGCCATGGCTATTTCCGCCGCTTCGTCTTCGGGCGCGAGACCTCGGTGAGCAGCTGGGTGCTGATCTGCCCCGGGGTAGCCTTCGGCGTCATGCTGCACTTTTTCACCAACATGGGCCTGGTCGGCGTGGGGCTGATCGAGCGCTTCGACACAAGCTATTGGACACTCTCGGGACTGGCAATCCTGGTCCAGTTCCTGACGATTCTGGTGATGATCCGCATCGCCCTCACGCACTTCACCACGCTGGGCGCCAAGCCTGCCGAAAGCGAGGCCGAGCGCCAGCGGCGCATCGCCAATCAGCTTGAGGCGCTGGAGCAAGCGCTTCCGAACTGGCCGGCGCGCTTGCGCACCCGGATCGCGCGCGAGTCCGAACGGCTCGTCTTCGGCGCGGGCGAGACGCTCTTTCAGCCGGGCGATGCCTGCGCGGGCTTTCTGCTGGTGCTGCAAGGACGGCTGCGTGTCGAACAGTCTCAGGAGGGTCGCGAACAACCCACCCTGCTCTATCGCGCCGGCGCGGGCGAGAGCTGCATCCTGAGCACCGCCTGCCTCATGTCCGAACAGCGGCGCTACGAGGCGCGCGGCGTCGCCGAGGGTGAGCTGGAGCTGCTGCGTCTGCCACGCGAGGCTTTTCAGGCGCTCATGAGCGAGAGCGACAGCTTCCGCAGCCTCGCCCTCGGCAGCCTCTCCAATCGCGTCAACCGCCTGGTCGGCGTCATCGACGAGCTGATGGTGCGCCAGCGCGAGCC
>JAFGTZ010000025.1 GCA_016938795.1 Chromatiaceae bacterium
AAACACCTCTCAAGCCTCGGTCGCCAACGACGAATCGCTCACGCTCACGGCTGCGGCACGCACCATGAGCAGCGCCGCGCGCGAGGGAGGCGAGGCGGCGCCCTTCGACAGCCAGCGTGTCGCCGCCATCCGTCAGGCGCTCGACGAAGGCAGCTATGCCATCGACACGCGCCAGCTTGCCGACAACATGCTGCGCCTTGAAAGCCAGCTGGCCTGACCCCCCGGAGAGCGCCATTCATGTCATCTGAGGTTGCCCAATCACTCGAACGCTCTGTTGCGCTCGCCGAGCGACTCGAAGCATTGCTACTCGATGAAAGCGGCGCCCTTGCCGCGCGCAACGCCGAGTTGCTGCACCAGGTTATCGCCCTCAAAGAGGCAGCGGCGCAGGAACTGGAGGCCGAAACGCAACGCCAGCAGCACTGGATTCACGAGGCCCGGCTCGACTTTACGCCGCACGGACTGCAAGCCTTTCTCGCCCGTTTCGAGAACGCTCCCGTCTTGGAGGCGTACTGGAAACGCTTGCGCGAAACGCTCGGGCGTTGCGAGCGCCTGAACCGCGACAACGCCGATCTCATCCAGCGCCAGCGCCGCCGTGTTGATCAGTCGCTGCGCCTGCTGCGCGGCGACGATGGCGTGAGCACCACCTACGATCCGAGCGGGCGCACCGCCTCGGCGGCGCGCAGTCGCACACTCAGTCGCGCCTAGCCAGCCAACCGCAGGGTTCCGGCATGACAGACGAACTCATCACCGACAGCGCGCGTATCGGGGCCATTCTCAGCGAGATGCGCCAGTGCGTGCGCGTGCTCAACGTGCGTCTCGACCCCGAGGGCCCGCTCTACAGCTCCTCGGTCATTCGACTCGATCCCGAGCAACGCACCCTCTTTCTCGACGAACTCAACCCGCAGGTCGGGCACTGGTCGCTCGATCCCGGGCAAGCGATTGGCGTGCATGCCAGTCTGCGCGGCGTGGCGGTTCGCTTCACGACCGGCATTGCCGAGATTCTCAGCGAAGACGGCATCGCGCTCTATGCCTGCCCCTACCCCGAAACGCTGCGTTATCTCCAACGCCGCGAAACCTTCCGCATCCACCTGCCGCTTGGCGAGCGGCGCGGCATACGGCTCCAGCACCCCGGCTCGGGCGCTGCGCTGATCGGTCGCATCATTGATTTGTCGGCACAGGGTTTTTGCGTTGAGCTGGCCCCCGAGGACATCGCTCAG
>JAFGTZ010000026.1 GCA_016938795.1 Chromatiaceae bacterium
CAGTGAGCAGTAACCAGCCCATGCGACCCTAAGCTGGCGGCTGGCTGGCCTTAAATATCGCGCAATAGTTCGTTGATGCCGACCTTGCCGCGGGTCTTTTCATCGACCTGCTTGATGATGACCGCGCAGTAGAGGCTGTGGCTGCCGTCCTTCGCGGGCAGGCTGCCGGGTACCACCACGGCGCCGGGCGGCACGCGCCCGAAGCTGATCTCGCCGGTTTCGCGGTTGTAGATCTTGGTGCTCTGGCCGATGTAGACGCCCATCGAGATGACCGCGCCCTCGCCGACGATGACCCCTTCGACGATCTCGGAGCGCGCGCCGATGAAGCAGTTGTCCTCGATGATGGTGGGCGCGGCCTGCACGGGCTCGAGCACACCGCCGATGCCGACGCCGCCCGAGAGATGGACGTTCTTGCCGATCTGGGCGCAGGAACCGACCGTGGCCCAGGTATCGACCATGGTGCCAGAGTCCACATAGGCGCCGATGTTGACATAGGAGGGCATGAGCACACAGCCGGGGGCGATGTAGGAGCCGCGCCGCGCCGTGGCCGGCGGCACCACGCGCACGCCGCCCTCGCGGAACTCGCGCGAGTTGGCGTCGGCGTACTTGGAGGGCACCTTGTCGTAGTAGTTGGTGAATCCCCCCTTCATGAAGCTGTTGTCCTCGATGCGGAAGGACAGCAGCACGGCCTTTTTCACCCAGTCGTTCACCACCCAGTCGCCCGCGCGCTTCTCGGCCACGCGCAGGGTGCCTTGGTCGAGCTGCTCGATGACAGTCAGCACGGCATCGCGCACCTGGGTTTCAACGCTGCGCGGGGTGATCTCGGCACGGCGCTCGAAGGCCTCGACGATGATGGATTCTTGATTGCTCATGGTTAAGAGTCTCGTCTGAAATCAGCGGATGTGGAAAGTGGCTGGCGTTAGAGTCGTTCGAGACAGCGGCGGATGCGCCAGGCGGCCTCGGTGCATTCATCGAGCGAGGCCACCAGCGCAAGGCGCAGGCGATACACGCCGGGGTCGAGCCCTTCGACGGTGCGCGAGAGATAGCGCCCGGGCAGCACGCTCAGGTTCTCCTCGGCGTAAAGCCGGCGGGCAAGTTCGGTGTCTTCGATCGGGGTCTTGGGCCAGAGATAGAATCCGGCGCTCGGCGCCTCGACCTCCAGCACGGGTGAGAGAATATCGAGCACGGCGCTGAACTTTGCCCGATAGAGGGCGCGGTTGTCGCGCACATGCGCCTCATCGCGCCAGGCGGCGAGGCTCGCGTGCTGATGGGTTGGCGGCATGGCGCAGCCGTGATAGGTGCGATAGGTGAAAAAACGCGCGAGCACCTCGGCATCGCCCGCCACAAAGCCCGAGCGCAGCCCCGGAACATTGGAGCGTTTCGAGAGGCTATGGAAAACCACGCAGCGGCTGAAGCGG
>JAFGTZ010000171.1 GCA_016938795.1 Chromatiaceae bacterium
AGCTTGATGCGGTTGCTGATCTTGGTCAGCCAGTCGGTGGTGGAAAGGGCTTCGAGCTGGAGGTTCTTATCCGCCAGCTCGCGCGTGCGCGCCTCGACCTTCTGCTCAAGTTGGGCGTTGGCGGCCTGCAGCCGCTGTTGCGAACGACGGATCTGCTCGCTCATGAGGTTGAAGGCGCGGATCAGAATGCCGAGTTCGTCCTGGCGCGCCACCCTGGCCTCGCCAAGCGGCGCAAAGTCTCCTCGGGCCATTGTTTCGGCGTGTCGGGTGAGTTGCCGCAGCGGCTGGATGATGGTGAAGAGTGTGATGAGCGAGATGGCGAGCAGCGAGAGGGCGAAGAGAAGGGCTCCCTCGATCAGCCGCACCCGGGTCAGATGCTGTATGGCTGTGCGGGCATTGCGCTCGCTCTCCTCGATCAGACGGGCAATGCCTTCATCGGCCTTACGGCGCAGCGCCTCAAGGCTGTCGGTGTGGTAGTGAAAGATGACCCGTCCGAGATAATCGTCCTCGATGACAGACTGCTCCAGTCGGCTCAGGGTGCGCTCGGGGCTTGCGAAGCGCTCGCGCAGCCGACTCAGCGCCCCATCTCGATCGAGCCTATAGCCATCGAAGAGCCGATCCTCCCAGTCGAGCACCTCCACGGCGACCAGCTCCTCGCGCGCAAGCAGCAGCTCGACCGAGGTCTTGATCATGAGGCGGTTGATGAGGTCGATGGAGTCGATGGAAAAGTGATGGGCGCGGATCTTGAGGCACTGATAGGCGCGCCCGGCCTCCTGCCCGCTCAGGCAATCGGCGAACTGCTCAACCACCCGCTCCTCAACCTGATCGCTGTTGTCGCGAATCATGCTGATCTGGCTTTGCAGCGGACCGCGAACCGCCTTGGTGATAATGGTGAGTTGCGCCTGCAGATCGGCGCTCAGGCGCGCCTCGGCCTCGGCAATCTCGGTGCGAAAGGTCTCGCGCTGGGTGGCGATGCGCTCCTCGCGAACCTCTTTGAGCTGCTCGCGCGCGAGCTGCAGGGTGATGATGTTTCCGATCGAAAAAATGAGCAGCAGAATGCCGAAAAAACTGGCAATGAGCCGAAAGTTCAGTGAACGCGGTGACAGAGGCGAGATGGCGCGCAGCGGCATGGGAGGGCTCAGCGCGACCAGTTGGCGCGGTCGCGGATGAGGTTAAGTTCGGCCTCCAGCTGACGCAGCGCCGCATCGGGATCAAGTTCACCGGAGAGCACCGCATGCACCGCGCCATAGAACTTTTTCGACACCTTGGGATAGCTCACGCCCGTGACCGTGGAGGGGCGCGCGACGCCATTGAGCAGCACATCCTTGTAGGCCACCATGAAGGCGCGCTCCGGCACCTGCCCAAGCGCCGCGTAGAGCGCAATGATACTCGGGCTGAAGGAATGCTCGGTGGCATACCAATATTGCGACGCTTCGCCGGTGAGCGCATCGAGCAACTGCGCCGCCTCGGGGATGTTGCTGGAGTAGCGCGAGATGGCGAGACTCATGTCCCCGAGCGTGCCCGAGTGCTTGCCGTCCGCGCCGCCCTTGGGGATCGGCACCACGCCCACCTTGCCATGCACCGCCGAACCGGGCGCCTCGACATTTTTCCAGTATTCCATCCAGTTGCGCATGAAGATGGCTTGCCCCGAAACAAAGCGCTGCGAGCTTTCAAACTCGGTGTAGCTCAGCACCTCGGGCGGCGAGATGGTGCCGATCCAGCCGCGCGCCATCTCAAGGGCCTGACGCGCCTGGGGGTTGTTGATGGTGATATCGCCGCGCGCGTTGACGATGCTGCCGCCCCGATACGAATCGACCCATTCGAGCGCGTTGCAGGTGAGACCCTCGTAGGCATTGCCCTGCCAGACATAGCCAACAAGGTCGGGATCGGCCTCGCGCTCCAGAATGACGCGCGCGATGCGCTCCAGCTCGGCCCAGGTCTCGGGCGGCGCGAAGCCGTGCTTGTCGAGCAGATCCTTGCGGTAATAGAGCAGTCCGGCGTCGGTGAAGAGCGGCAGCCCAAGCAGGCGTCCCTCGGCATCGGTGAGGTTGGCGATGATGGGCGGAAAATGCTGCTCGATGTGCTCGGGCGGCAGATAGTCCCGCAGATCGACCAGATGCTTGCCCAGCACGCCGGGCCACACCGTGTCGATGAGCAGGATGTCGAACTCGTTGCTCTGCTGAGACAGAAACTGCCGATAGAGGCCCAGCAGGTTATCGGCCATGCGCCCGGCCTCGTAGGGGATGACCACTTGCCCCTGCTCGGCAGCCAGCGCCTTGGCGCGTTCCTGAAAGGCCTCGCAGCCCAATAACATGCAGCTGAAGCGGATGTCCTCCGCGCTCGCCAAGGGGGGAGCAAGCATGAAGAGCGCAAGCAGCGCGATCTTGAGTGATGAGAGCAACGAACCCACGGCCATCCTTCCGGTGTGCAATCAAGGCGCGAAGCGGTCTGACCGTCTCGCGAGCGACTGGGGAGAGTATACCAAGCGCGGCTGGGTTTTCGATTCTGGGCCCGGCCTCAGGGCCCGGCCTCAGGGCTCGACCCAGGTGACCAGGGACAAGCCGTCAATCCGCTCGAACTCGCGGAGATTGTGGCTGACCGAGGTGGAATCTCAGTGTTATCCGATTTCGATACAGGCCGTTTCGGGGTTAGCAAAACGCTGCTCGATCGCGTCCCGATGTTCGAGCAGGATCTGCGTGATTTTGCCTTTCGTAACGTTGCCGACTTGCAGCCAGATGACCCTTGGTGGCGTCCCATACAGCAGGCTCAACTCATAGAAGTCCGAATCCTTGGTAACGATGACGAAGTCGTTGGCCTTGGCGTACTGCCAGATATCAAGGTCGAAAGATTGCTCAAGCCCTTCCAGAACAATCTGTGAACTCCCAGGAAAAGCCGTTTGGAGAAAAGGCACGATCCGCCGCGAAAGATTCTCGTCCAAGAGAAGCTTCATTTCGCCTGAAGGCCCGCAATGCGCCGCTCACGATCAGCGGCAAACCCCAGGCAGGCCTGAATATCTTCCAGTTCGAGTTCAGGGAAGTCTTCGATAATTTGCCCAGGAGACAGCCCGCTGGAGAGTTGGTCCAGCACGTCGTAAACGGTGATGCGCAATCCTCTCACGCAAGGGCGGCCACCACGTTTGCCCGGCTCGACGGTAATGCGTTCTCGGTAATTCATGGTTGCAAGGCTCCGGGTTGGTTTCAGTCACCGCGCTAGCCCGTGTCGGCTATTGCTTCAGCCAGTAGATCTGTCTCGGTATCCGTTCTGCGTCCCTGGATCAGACATGAGCCCCCGCGCCCCTGTCAATCCAGCGGCGCAGGCCGCCTTGCGCGCGCCAGCCGCGCCACCAGCGCCATCTGGCCCCATTCGACAGACGCCATTGCCGCCCCGCCAAGGGGTCGATGAGCCGGATGGGACCGCCCTCCCAAGAATCGCCAAGCCGCTGGTCGAGGCGCTGAAGCGCCGCGAGCCAGGCGTCGAGATCGCGCGCGCGCAGCGCCTCGGCGGGGCCTTCGTCATACAGTAGCCAGGCGCCATCCCGCGCCGCGAGCGGACCCGCTGCGTCCAGGGCGCGGTATTCGCAGCCGCCCCAGCGCGCCAGGCCCCGCAGCAGGGGATGATCGCCGATCAGCCGCGCCGGCAGGCGCGCGGGCGGCGTCTCGGGGAGCGCACCGCCGCCCCAGATCCAGACGCCATTGATGGCGGCCTGTCCGCGACGCGCGCGCGCCTGGTTCGACTCGGCAGCGTGGAGCAGCATCTGCGCCTCGGTCTGGCGGCGCGCCCAGAGCGCGCCATGCTGGCCCCCAAGATCGTCGCGCGTCAGCGGCTCGCCGAGCACGGCAGACAGGGGCCGGGTGCGCAGATCGGTCGCGGTGTCGAGACGCAGATACCAGCGGCACGGATGCGGGGCCGACCAGGCGAGCCCCTCCTCGGCAAAATGGCTGTTGAGGAGCGCCACCAGCGCCTCGGCCTCGGCGGCGCTCGGCTCCACGGCGCAGAGGCGCAGACGGTCGAGATCGGCGTGCAGATGCACCGGATCGGCATGCAGCCACCAGCCGCCCGCCTCGGGGCGCGCCTCGGGGGCGTCGCCTAGCCGGCACAGCGCGGCGCTCGGCGAGCCGTGCGCGGGATCGGGTCTCAACCCGCAGAGACCGAGCAGTGAGCCCAGCGGATCGGACTCGGGCCAGGGGCTGGAGTCGGCGCGCCCAAGCAGCCGATCAAGCGCAGGCAGCGCGGGAAAGGGCTCGGGCAGCCGCGGCACCGGGCCGCAGAGACCCGGCACGACGAGGATGGGTGTCTCTCCCGCTGCGCCGGTCACGAGCCCGCGAGCCCGCGCGCGAGATCGGCCTGGATGTCGGCCAGCGACTCCAGCCCCACCGACAGGCGCACCAGCCCCTCGCCGATACCGCTCGCCGCGCGCTCCTCGGGGCTCAGGCGTCCGTGGGTGGTGCTGGCGGGATGGGTGATGGTGGTCTTCACGTCGCCGAGATTGGCCGTGATGGAGAGCAGCCGCGTGGTGTCGATCAGACGCCAGGCGGCCGCGCGCCCGCCGTGCAGCTCAAGGCTCAGAATGCCGCCGCCGGCGCGCATCTGGCGACCCGCCAGGGAATGCTGGGGGTGGCTCGCGAGGCCCGGATAATGCACCCGCGCCACCGCCGGCTGGCGCTCCAGCCACTCGGCTAGCTCCTGGGCCGCGCGCGACTGGGCGAGCAGACGCAGCTCCAGCGTCTCCAGCCCCTTGAGAAAGACCCAGGCATTGAAGGGGCTCAGGCTCGGACCCGCCGTGCGCAGCACGCCGAAGATGTCGCTGCCCACGCGCTGGCGATCGCCCACCACGGCCCCGCCGACACAGCGCCCCTGACCGTCGAGGTACTTGGTGGCCGAGTGCACCACCAGATCGGCGCCCCACTCCAGCGGACGCTGGAGCGCCGGGGTGGCAAAACAGTTATCGACCGCGAGCAGCGCATCATGGCGATGGGCGATGTCGGCAAGCGCGGCCAGATCGACCATCTCGGTGAGCGGATTCGAGGGCGTCTCGCAAAACAGCAGGCGCGTGCGCCCGCGCTCGATGCCGGCCTCCCAGGCGGCTAGATCGCCGAGCGGCACATAGGTGGTGGAGACCCCGAAGCGGCTCAGATAGCGATCGAAGAGCTGCGTGGTGCTGCCAAAGAGGCTGCGCGAGGCGAGGATATGATCGCCCGCCCGCAGCAGCCCCAGACAGAGCGCCAGGATGGCGGCCATGCCCGAGGCGGTGGCCACGGCGCACTCGCCGCCCTCGAGCGCGGCCAGTCGCTGCTCGAAGGCGCGCACCGTGGGGTTGGTGAAGCGCGAGTAAAGATTGCCCGGCTGCTCGCCGGCAAAGCGCGCCGCCGCCTCGGCGGCCGAGGCGAAGACAAAGCTCGAGGTGGCAAAGATGGGTTCGGCGTGCTCGCCCTCGGGGGTGCGCGCGTGCCCCGTGCGCAGGGCGCGGGTGGCGAAGCCCAATTCGGCCCAGTCCTCGGCCCCGTCCTGAGCGCAGTCCTCGGGGTCAGTGGGAATTGTGCAGGTCAATGGCGCTCTCGCTGCTGGCCGCGCGCTGTTCCTTGGCGCAATCGTTGCGCCGCGCCTCCAGCGCTGCAAGATACTCGGGCGTCACGTCGCCGGTGACATAAAAACCATCGAAGACCGAGGTGTCGAAGCGGTCCACATGGCTCTTGCCCTTCTTCTGCACCGCCTCGATGAGATCCTCTAGATCCTGGAAGATGAGCCGGTCGGCGCCCAGCTCGGCGCAGATGTCCTGCTCGCTGCGCCCCGAGGCCACCAGCTCGCTGGCCGCCGGCATGTCGATGCCGTAGACATTGGGATAACGCACCGGCGGCGCGGCCGAGGCCAGATAGACGCGCCGCGCGCCCGCATCGCGCGCCATCTGGATAATCTCGCGCGAGGTGGTGCCGCGCACGATGGAGTCATCGACTAGCAGCACGTTCTTCTTGCGGAATTCCAGATAGATGGGATTGAGCTTCTGGCGCACCGATTTCTTGCGCACCTTCTGGCCCGGCATGATGAAGGTGCGCGCGATGTAGCGGTTCTTGATGAAGCCCTCGGCATAGGGTACGCCGAGATGGTTGGCAAGCTGAAGCGCGGCGGTGCGGCTGGTGTCGGGCACCGGGATGACTACGTCGATGTCGTGATTCGACCAGGTGCGCTTGATCTTGGCCGCGAGTTTTTTGCCCATGCGCGAGCGCGCCTTGTGCACCGAGATGTTGTCGATGATCGAATCGGGGCGGGCAAAATAGACGAACTCAAACAGACAGGGCGAGAGAATGGGATTGGTTGCGCACTGGCGGGTGTGGAGTCGGCCATCGACCGAGATGAACACCGCCTCGCCCGGGGCCACGTCGGCCAGGATCCGAAAGCCGCTGGTGTCGAGCGCCACGCTCTCGGAGGCGATCATGTATTCCAGGCCCTCGGGGGTCTCGCGCGCGCCATAAACCAGGGGGCGGATGCCTGCCGGATCACGAAAGCCAAAGACCCCGAAGCCGGGAATCATGGCCACGGCGGCATAGCCGCCACGACAGCGCCGATGCACCCCGGCCACCGCCTCAAAGACATCGTTCTCGTCGATGCGCAGCTTCCCCTGGCGCTGGAGCTCGTGGGCGAAGATGTTGAGCAGCACCTCAGAGTCCGAATCGGTGTTGAGGTGGCGCAGGTCGTCGGCGTAGAGGTCGTGCTTGAGCGCCTCGGCGTTGGTCAGGTTGCCGTTGTGCGCGAGCACGATGCCGTAGGGCGAGTTGACATAGAAGGGCTGCGCCTCGGCGGAGCTTGCGGCCCCGGCGGTGGGATAACGCACATGCCCCACGCCCATGTCGCCACGCAACTGGATCATGTGGCGAGTGCGAAAGACATCGCGCGCAAGCCCGTTATCCTTGCGCAAATGCAGCCGCTCACCCTCGCAGGTGACGATGCCGGCGGCGTCCTGACCGCGATGCTGCAACACCAGCAGCGCGTCATAGAGTGACTGGTTGACCGGACTACGGCCAACGATTCCGACGATTCCGCACATGAGAGCCCCGGAGCCGCTCCCGGCTGGAGACCGGAACGGCGATGGTGTTAGTAAACGCGGAAAACTAACGCATCCGGGCGCGCCGCCGCAAGTTTTTCAGCCGCTCCCTCAGGCTATTCAGGTGGCCTGCTTCGTTGCCTCGGCCATCCAGCCCTCCAGCTGTCCCAATGGCATGGGGCGCGCGAACAGAAAGCCTTGCGCCTCCTGACAGCCCATGGCCAGCAGACGTTGGCGTTGTCTCTCGTTTTCGACCCCTTCGGCAATGAGGGTCAGGTTGCACTGATGCCCCAGCGCAACGATGAGCGGCGCGATGCTGGCCGATGGATTGGCGTCATCGAGCTCGCTGATGAAGGAACGGTCGATCTTGAGACGATCAACATGGAGTTCCCGGAGCACGCTGAGCGAGGAATAACCGGTGCCGAAATCGTCGATGGCAATGCTGACCCCAAGACGACGCAGATCAGCGAGCTTGGCGTTGATCGCATCGAGGTGGTCCATGGCGAGCGATTCGGTGAGTTCGAGCTCAATCTGGGGGGCATTGATCCGGCAGTCGGCAATGACGCGCTCAATCATGGAGACAAAGCCGGGTTCGCGAAACTGCGCCTGTGAGATATTGATCGCCATGCGAAAGTCGCTGTGGCCCTGTGCGCTCAGCTGCTTGAGCGCCCGACAGGCGGTGCGCAGCACCCAGTCCCCGAGCGGCACGATGAGACCGGACTGTTCGGCCAGCGGGATAAAGCGGTCGGGCGCCACCCAGCGCCCCGGCTCGATCTCCCAGCGCAGCAGCGCCTCGGCGCCGATCACCCGTCCGCTGTCCAGGGCGATCTGGGGTTGAAAGGCCAGCGTGAGTTGTTCGGCGTAAAAGGCGGCGCGCAGCCTGGTCAAGAGCTGCATGCGTTCGCGTGCGGTCTCCCGGAGCCTTTTTGAAAAATAGTTTGCCTTGCCGCGCTGCAGGCGTTTGCTCTGCTTGAGCGCCATGTTGGCATCCTTGAGCAGTTCGCGACCATTGACCGGCGGTGCCGTTCAATTCGATCAGACTGGCGGTGGCGGAGATGCGGATGGTTTCGCCCTCAACCCTCAGGGGCTCGGCCAAGGTCTGCTCGATCCGTTCGGGAGTGAGAACGGCGCGCGATCCGAGCAGCCCAAAGGCGTCGCCAGCCACCCGCGCCACATTGACCTGTGGGCCAAAGCTCTGGGTCAGTCGAACGGCGAGCGCCTGAAGCACCTGATCGCCAAAGCGATGATCGAGCGCCAGGGCAATGGAGGCAAAGTCATCGAGGTCGAGCAGCGCCAGCGTCATGTCCGGCTCGCGCGCCTTCTCTTCGATGAGCTGAATAAGGTGATTGCGGTTGGCAAGCCCGGTGAGTGGATCAAAGTAGGCCAGTTGGTAGAGCCGGTCGTGCAGCAGAACGTTTTCGAACCCCACCGAGATATTGGCGCAGAAGACCTCCAGCAGATCGCGATCCATCTGGCTGGGCTCGTGCGTCACGGCGAGAAAGGCCGCCATGCCTTCTGAGTCGTTCACGTTGAAATAGAGACAGACCGACTGCCCGAAGATGTGTCGTTTTTCAAGCAGACATCGGCGCAGCGCCTCGCGCACCGGCGCCTCGGGCAGCTCCTCAAGGGGGCGATGGATGCTGTTGCGATAACGTCCGGCTGCCGCGATGACGAGCGGGGCCTCGCCGGAGATGGGGCCCGGGGACGAGGCGCAAATCAAGCCCTCGGGCGCGATATTCAGCAGGGCGCAGACCTGGATGACCACCCCCTCGGCAAAGTGTTGCAGGGCGCGCAGCCGGATCAAATCCGTGCTGGCCTCAACGATCAATTCCAGACCCCGACGGCTCATCTCGATCTGGCGGATCTGCGCGTAGGAACGGATGGCCACGGTCAGACTGGTGAAGAGACGCACCCGCGTCAGTTCGGACTTGGTGCGGTAGTCGTTGATGTCGTAGGAACGGATGGTCTCGATCTCGGGCGCATAGCCCGGCTGGCCAGTGCGCAGAATGATGCGGACAGAGTGGTTGTGGAGTTCATCGCGAATCCAGCGGACCAGTTGCAGCCCGGCATCTTCCGACTCCATGACCACGTCGAGCAGAATGACCGCCACCGAGGGATCGGAGGCGAGAATGGCGCGCGCCTCGCTGGCCGAATAGGCCTGGAGAAAGAAGAGTGAGCGCCCCTCGATGCCGAGGTCACGCAAGGCCAACAGGGTTGCCTCATGGACATCGGACGCGTCATCGACGATCAGGATGCGCCACGGCTCAAGCCCGGAGCCGGGCGCTGGCGCGACCGGGTCGTCGATAAATTCGATGAGATCGTCCTGATCACCGTCAGTGAGGTGGCTCATGAACTCGCTCCAGGATGCGAATGGTGTGAGACAGCGGCGGACGGATCACTCGCGTCGGGAGCCTGAGCGGCCGTCTCGGGCTGCGCTGCCCCGGGCGCGGTCTGCGGTGCGGTCAGGGGCAGCGCGAGTTCAAACACCGTGCCTTGATCTGGAGTACTCCGCACCGAGATGGCCCCGCCGAGCAGTCCGGTCACCAGGTTATAGACGATATGCAGTCCCAGTCCGCTGCCGCCCTGCCCCAGTCGGGTGGTGAAGAAGGGGTCGAAGATCCGGCTCAGATTGGCCGGCGCGATGCCGTTGCCGTCATCGCTCACCCGCAGCAGGACAAAGCCGGGAGCCGCGAGCTGGCTTTCGATGCGAATCTGGCCTGAGTCACGCCCCTCGAAGGCGTGCAGCAGGGCGTTCTGGATCAGATTCATCAGCACCTGACCCAAGGGGCCGGGATAGCTGTCGAGCGTAATCTCGGGGGCGACGCTGACCTCCAGGCTGGCCGGGCTGTGCCGCAGACGCGGCTGCAGGGTCAGGGCAATCTCGCGCGTCACCTCCTCCAGGCTGAAGCGGCGGCGCTGGTAGCTGGCCTGATCCACCGCGACCTGTTTGAAGCTGCTGATCAGCTCGGCCGCGCGTCGAAGGCTGCGCAAGAGGACGTCGCTGCCCTCGCGCACCGCATCGACAAAGCGCTGCAAGGCTGCACGGCTCAAGCCCGCCGCCATCTGGTCGCGAAAGGCGCGCTCCTGGTCGGACAGGGTGCTGGCCAGCATCACGGCATTGCCGATGGGGGTGTTGAGTTCATGGGCAATGCCGGCCACCAGATCACCCAGGGCCGCAAGCTTCTCGGATTGGACCAGACTCGCCTGTGCCTGCTCCAGACGCGCCAGGGTTTCTTGCAAATCGCGGGTCCGTTCGGCCACACGTTGCTCCAAACCCAGGTTCTGCTCAGCGATCTGTGCCCGAGCCAGGCTGAGTTCGCGGTTCAGTCGCTTCAGACGCCGGTTCCAGGCCAGCACCGCCCAAAGGATGAAGCCCGCAACTGTCACCACGGCTGCGACGATCTTCCACAGCAGCACAGCGTCGAACACCCGCTCATAGCGGATGGTGAGCCAGCCATTGACGATGGCCTGAATCTCTTGCGGTGGCAGGGCCTTGACGGCGACCTGAAAGATCTCGCCCAGCAGAGGTTCTTCGCGCCGGGTGGCAATGGAGAGCTTCGTCGAGGCGCTTGTGTTGTCATCCAGGATCCCGC
This sequence comes from Chromatiaceae bacterium, assembly GCA_016938795.1. Lineage (GTDB taxonomy): Bacteria > Pseudomonadota > Gammaproteobacteria > Chromatiales > Chromatiaceae > Marichromatium. Next base: position 10,630 of record JAFGTZ010000171.1, read on the forward strand.
CAATCTTGAGGTCGTCGATGGCCTGGGTCTGGAGACGGTAGGCGATGGTCGGCATGGCGTCGATGAAACCGTAGAGCTGGCCATCCCGGACCAGATTGAGCCCTTCCGTAATGTCAGCCACCTCCCGCAAGCGGATGCCGGGATAGCGCGCCCGCAGGATATGGATAATGGCATAGCCTCGGGTGACGCCAAAGGTCTCGCCCAGCACGGATTCCAGATCGTAGATGAAGGGCTTCTGCCTCTGTGTGGCGATCACGGCGTTGAACGAGAGAAAGGGTGAGGTGAAATCGAGAAAGGCGCGCCGCTCGGGGGTTGCGGCTGCGGCGGCCAGCAGTTCGCAGCGTCCATGTCGAACAGCGTCCAGTGACTCCTGCCAGCTCTCCGTGATGACCAGTTCGAGCTGAACGTCGAGCATGGTGGCCAGCTCGGCCATTATGTCGGCCATGATGCCTTGGTAGACGCCATCCCTGGTGATGGCCTGAAGCGGCATCCAGTCAGGGTCAACGCAGAACCTGATCGGCCCCTTATTCTCCAGGTAAAGGATCTGCTGGGGTGAGAGCGCAACCCGCCCGGCGCGGTCGCTGTCCGCGCCGAACCATCGCTCCTGCACACGCCGGATCTGGTCCGGCGTGAGCGATGCCTGCGCCTTGTCGATGATCGACTGCAACAGCGGCATGTCGTTGCGGGTCGCGATGTAGAGTTCGGAGAATTCGCCCTCACTATCCTGCCAGTTCCAGACACCCTGAGCCTTCAGGTTGACATAGCCCAGGCTGGCGATGTGATAGTTCAGGACATTGGCGAAGTCGGTGGTGAAGTCGGCCCGACCCTGGCTCACGGCGGCAATGGCCTCGGCGATGTCAGGGGTCTCGAGGATCCTGATCTTGTCGCCGTAGTCTCTTTTCAGCCGCTCGGTCTGCTCCCAGCCCTTGGGGCTGGCCGCCACCGAACCGAACAGATCCTGGATGGACCGCACCTCTGGATGATCACGGCGAGTCAGGAACTGGTTCGAGCCCCGCACGATGGGCGCGGAGAAGGTAGCGCAGTCGCGCAGCTTCCGGGGCTGGTCGGCGGGCTGGAGCAGATCGATCTGGCGCGAGCAGAGCAAATCGACCAGTGCGTCCCAGCTCTCGGCCTGCACGAACTCAAGCTCGACGCCGATGCGCGCCGCGAGCAGACGCATCAGATCGACCGAATAGCCTTGCGCCTTCCCCTGCTCGAAAAAATCGTAGGGCGGCCAGTCGGGCTCGTTGCCGACCCGGATCACCGGATGGGCCTGCAGAAAGGCGCGCTCCTCCTCAGTCAGGGCAAGCCTTCCAGGGAGTGTGGGGGCGATGCTGGGTTGTGTTTCCAGCGCCTCAGGGTCCAGCGTCTCGGGGGCGCTCGCTTGGGATGCCGGGGGCGTTGCCAGGGACTCGGCCCAGATCGGATCCAGTGCAAACACAGCAAGCAGCAGTAAGGCGAGCAAGGGCTGAAGGCGGATCACAGGCATGTCGAGGCAATTCGGCATCGGGCGTGGACGGATCCGGACACTCAGGCCTTGAGCGGATTAAGCCTTAAGTGGATTAAGCCGGGCGTCGAGTGTCTGAATGGCATCATGGGTGTACATCGCCAGATACCAGCACTCGAAGTCAATCCTGTTAAGACTAGCTGTCGATCATGAAGAGAACATGACGTCAGCCATGGCGGACAGGGCGGCGCCGAGGGTCAGCAGAGGGTCGCGGTGGTCGATAACCGCGCCCTTGCATTGGCCTTGCCTCAGAGCTGACGTAACCGGGCTTGCACACGGGGCGGCACCTGATCGATCAGCCAGGCGGCGACGGCCTCGGCCTCATCGACCAGGAGCGATGCCTGCCACCAGGGTGCGCTGGCCAGCGGGGTCAGGCCGATGAGAAAGACAGCCATGGCCACGATGACGGCGCCGCGCGCCGCGCCAAAGACCAGACCGAGCAGATGATCGAAGGCGCTAAGCCCCGAGCGCGCCACCAGCGTGGTGAGCAGCGCCCCGAGCAGGGTTCCCGCAAAGAGGGTAACGAGCACCAGACCGACGAAGGCGATGCCAAGACGCAGCGCCGGCTGCGAGAGCTGCGTAGCGAGCAGATCGGCCACCTCGCGATGGAAAAGCCAGGCCACCACCAGGGCGGCGATCCAGATGGCGAGCGAGAGCACCTCGCGGATGAGCCCGCGCGCCAGCCCGAGAATGGCTGAAAAGGTCAGGATGGCCAGGATGAGATAATCGACCCAGTTCACGAGGTTGCGACCTAGGGGTAACGCTGGATAAGGGGATTAAGTCCTTGGCCATCGCGCAGACGCTCGGCGGCACGCTCGGCCTCGGCGCGTTCGATCATGGGACCGACCCGGACCCGATAGAAGCGTTTGCCGCTCACCTCGGCCTCTTCCACAAAGGCCGCATAGCCCTTGGCGCGCAGATCGGCCTCAAGCTCGGCGGCGCTTCCCGCAGCGCCAAGGCTTGCCACCTGCACCACCCAGGAACCGAGCGCCTTGGGCTTGGGCGCCGGAGCGGGTGTAACCCGGGGCATGGGGGGCGGCGCACTAGACTCCTGTGGGGCGTCCACAAGAGGCGCCGTCGGGGTGCGAGAGACCGCCTCGCGTGGTGGTGGCGCGCTGGGCATGCCGATCACTCCGGGACGCTCAGCCTCGGGCTGTGGCAATGGCAGTGGCTCGCTGATGCGCTCCTCATCGAGACCACCGATGCCTGAGGTCTCGGGTGTGAGATAGGACTCGGACTCGAAACGTGGCGCAAAGGTCGGTTCCGAGGGCAAATCAAGCGGCAGCGCGGGCGGCGGCGGCGGGCGCTGCTCGATAAGCATCGGCACAAAGATCACCACCAGGGCCACGATGACCACCGCGCCCGCTAGACGTTGCTTGGCACCTTCTCGCATGGATCACCCCCCGATCAGTCGCTGAATCCGTGGCGGCCTTCGCGCTCCAGCCTGTCGAGCACGCCACCCACCGTGGTAAAGGAACCGAACACAAGAATGCAATCCTCGGGCGCGCTTGTGTCGCGCGCTGCCGCCAGCGCCTCGTCCAGACTGGGGTGACGGCTCAGGCTTGCGGCTGGCAGGACGCCTGACAGCCGTTCGGCCAGCACCGCGACGGGCAAGGCGCGCGGATCCTCGGTCTGGGTCAAATGCCAGTGCTCGATCAGCTCGGCCAGCGGCCGAATCAGCGCCTCGACGTCCTTATCATCGAGCACAGCCAGAATGGCGCAGCGCCGCCCGACGGCGGCAAAGGCGCGCAGATTGGCCGCGAGCGCCTGCGCCGCCGGGCCATTATGGGCAACATCCAGAATCAGCGTGGGCGCGCCGGACCGCACCTGGAAACGTCCCGGCAGACGCGCGCGCTGCACCCCCTGACGCCGTGCGTTGTGGCTAAGCGGCAGGCGCTCGCGCAGCGCATCGAGCGCGCACAGGGCGGCAGCGGCGTTGTCGAGCTGCACCGCGCCGCGCATCGCTGGCAGCGGCAGGGCCAGGGACTCGCCGCGCGGCGAGCGCCAGATCCAACCGCCCTCGCCCGGCTCATGGTCGAAGTCACGGCCCAGTTGCAGGGGCCGGGCGCCGCGCTCCAGGGCCGCCTCGCCCAGGGCATGCGGCGCCTCGCGCTGACCGATGATGGCGGGGCGATCTGCGCGGAAGATGCCGGCCTTCTCGCGGGCGATGGCCTCCAGGGTGTCGCCCAGCCAGGCGGTGTGGTCGAGCCCGATGGAGGTGACCACGGCGACATCGGCGTCGATGAGATTCACCGCATCGAGCCGCCCGCCAAGCCCCACCTCCAGCACCACCAGATCAAGATCCGACTTGGTGAAGAGCCAGAGCGCGGCCAGGGTGCCGTATTCGAAATAGGTCAGGGGCGTGGCGCCGCGCGCCGCCTCGACCTCGGCAAAGGCGGCGCAGAGCGCCTCATCCGAGACCTCCTGTCCGGCAATGCGCACCCGTTCGTTGTAGCGCAGCAGATGCGGCGAGCCGTAGCCGCCGCAGCGATAACCGCCGGCGCTCGCCATGGCCTCGATATAGGCCACGCAGGAACCCTTGCCGTTGGTGCCGCCCACGGTGATGACCGGACAGCCGAGCGGCGCAGGCGCCAGCCGGCGCCAGACCTCAGCCACCCGCTCCAGCCCGAGCGCCATGCGCGCCGGGTGCTGTTGGGTCTGCCACGCCAGCCAGTCATCCAGGGTGCGCGCTTGGCTCACACCGGCACCACCGCGCGCGCATGACGCGGGCGCTGGGCGAGCAGCGCAAGCAGGTCGGCGATGCGCTCGCGCAGATCACGGCGGTCGATGATCATATCGAGCGCACCCTTTTCAAGCAGGAACTCGCTGCGTTGGAAGCCCTCGGGGAGCTGTTCGCGCACCGTCTGTTCGATCACGCGCGGCCCGGCAAAGCCGATGAGCGCGCCCGGCTCGGCGATGTTGAGATCGCCCAGCATGGCAAGACTCGCCGAGACACCGCCCATGGTCGGGTCGGTCATCACCGAGATGAAGGGCAGGCCCTGCTCGCGCATGCGCCCAAGCGCCGCACTGGTCTTGGCCATCTGCATGAGCGAGAAGAGGCTCTCCTGCATGCGCGCCCCGCCGCTCGCCGAGAAGCACACCAGGGGCGAGTGCTGCTCGATGGCCGCCTCGACCCCGCGCACAAAGCGCTCGCCCACCACCGAGCCCATGGATCCGCCCATGAAGGAGAACTCGAAGGCGCAGGCCACGATGGGATGCCCCTTGAGCTGACCTCGCAGCGTGATGAGCGCATCCTTCTCGTTGCTCTGCTTCTGGGCGGCGGCCAGGCGATCCTTGTATTTCTTCAGATCCTTGAACTTGAGTGGATCGAGCGATTCGAGATCCGCGCCCAGCTCCTCGCGCGGCTCGGGATCGAGAAAGGCGTCGAGCCGCTTGCGCGCGCTCAGACGGTTGTGGTGGCTGCACTTGGGGCAGACCTCCAGATTGCGTTCCAGCTCGGCGCGATAGAGGATCGCCTGACAGCCGGGGCACTTGGCCCAGACGCCCTCGGGCACCGCGCGCTTGGTGCTCGCCTCGGTGCGGATGCGGCTCGGGATGAGTTTTTCAAACCAGCTCATGCTTTTGTCCACCGCCTGCTTCACGCCGGTTCCTCCTCGGCAAGGCGCGCGTCGGACGCATCGAGCGCCGCGCGCAGGGTCGAGAGAAAGTCGCCGATGGCGCCGGGAATGGAGGGGGCATCGGCGGCCAGCGCCTCGATGCGCTCGACAATGGCGCTGCCGACGATGACCGCATCGGCCACGGCGGCGACACGCCCGGCGGTTTCGGCATCCTTGATGCCGAAGCCGACCCCAACGGGCAAGGCAATGCACTTGCGAATGGCGGCGAGACGTTCGGCCACCGCGCCCGTGTCGAGATGGCCCGCGCCGGTCACGCCCTTCACCGAGACGTAATAGACAAAGCCCGAGGCCACCTCGCCAATGCGCGCGATGCGCGATTCAGTGGAGGTAGGCGCAAGCAGATAGACCAGGTCGATGCCGTGCTCCTTGAGTGTGGCGACCAGCCCATGCCCCTCCTCGGGCGGCACATCCACGATGAGCGCGCCATCCACCCCGGCATCGCGCGCGGCGGCGGCAAAGCTCTCATAGCCCATCACCTCGATGGGATTGAGATAGCCCATGAGCACCACCGGGGTATGGCGATCCTCGGCGCGGAAGGTGCGCACCAGGGCGAGCACCCCATCGAGCGACATGCCGCCGGCGAGCGCGCGCTCGGTGGCGCGCTGGATCACCGGGCCATCGGCAATGGGGTCGGAGAACGGCACGCCCAACTCGATGAGATCGGCGCCCGCCGCGACCATGGCGCGCATCAGCTCCAGGGTGGTCGCGGGGTTCGGATCGCCCGCAGTCACAAAGGGAATGAGCGCGGTGCGCCCCTCGGCGCGCAGTTGTTCGAAGCGTCGTGCGATACGGCTCATGCGGCCCACCCGTCGTGTTGTGCCACCGTGTGCATGTCCTTGTCGCCGCGTCCCGAGAGATTGATGAGAATGCTCTGCTCGGGGCTCAGGGTCGGGGCGAGCTTGTGCGCCTCGGCGAGCGCGTGGCTCGACTCCAGCGCCGGGATGATGCCCTCGGTGCGCGTGAGATGATGGAAGGCGGCGAGCGCCTCGTCGTCGGTAACCGAGACATAGCGCGCGCGCCCGCTGTCCTTCAGCCAGGCATGTTCGGGGCCGACGCCCGGATAGTCGAGTCCCGCCGAGATGGAATGGGTCTCGACGATCTGGCCGTGGGCATCCTCCATGAGATAGGTGCGGTTGCCATGCAGCACGCCCGGCTTGCCCGCGCACAGGGGCGCGGCATGGTGACCGCTCGCCAGCCCCTCACCTGCCGCCTCGACCCCAATGATGGCCACCTCGGCGTCCTCGATGAAGGGATGAAAGAGCCCGATGGCGTTCGAGCCGCCGCCTACGCAGGCGACGAGCGCATCGGGCAGGCGTCCGGTGCGCTCGAGCATCTGGGCGCGCGCCTCGCGACCGATGACGGTCTGGAAGTCGCGCACCATCATGGGATAGGGGTGCGGACCGGCCACGGTGCCGATGATGTAGAAGGTGTCGTCGATGTTGGTGACCCAGTCGCGCATGGCCTCGTTGAGCGCATCCTTGAGGGTGCGCGAGCCCGAGCGCACCGGCACCACCTCGGCGCCGAGCAGCTTCATGCGATAGACATTGGCCTCCTGACGGGCCACATCGACCTCGCCCATGTAGACCACGCACGTCAGCCCCAGACGTGCGGCCACGGTAGCAGTGGCTACGCCGTGCTGTCCTGCGCCGGTCTCGGCGATGATGCGTCGCTTGCCCATGCGCCGTGCGAGCAGCGCCTGGCCGATGGTGTTGTTGACCTTGTGCGCCCCGGTGTGATTGAGATCCTCGCGCTTGAGATAGATCTGAGCGCCGCCCAGCTCGCGACTCCAGCGCGCGGCGTGATAGAGGGGCGAGGGACGGCCCACATAGTCGCGCAGATCAGCGTCGAGTTCGGCCAGAAAATCGGGATCGGCGCGAAAGCGCTCGTAGGCCTCGCGCAACTCCTCCAGCGGGTGCATCAGCGTCTCGGGGACAAAGATGCCGCCATAGGGTCCAAAGTGGCCGCCGGCATCCGGCAGATCGTAGGCCGCGCGCTGGGCGCGGAGGTCATCGGCTGTTATCGCCATCGCTTACCCCATTGATGAAAGCGGAAATTTTCGCGTGGTCCTTGATGCCCCGGCTCGCCTCGACGCCGCCGCTGACATCGACCCCGAAGGGCCGCACGGCGCGGATCGCCTCGGCCACATTGTCCGGGTCGAGTCCGCCGGCGAGCACGATGGCGCCGGCCAGCTCGGGAGGGATGCGCGCCCAGTCGAAGCGCTGCCCGGTGCCGCCCGGCACACCCGGCTGATAGGCATCGAGCAGCAGGCCAGCGGCCTCGGCATAGCGCGCGCGCTCGGCGAACAGATCGAGGCCGGGACGCATGCGCAGCGCCTTGATCCAGCGTCGCCCGAAGGACGTGCAGTACTCGGGAGATTCGTCACCGTGGAATTGGAGCAGTTCCAGCGGAACCTGATCGAGCACGGCACGCACCGCCTCGGGCGGTGCATCGACGAAGAGCCCCACGGCAGTCACAAAGGGCGGCAGCGTGGCGCACAGCGCCCGCGCCTGCTCGATGCTCAGTGCGCGCGGGCTGGGCGCATGGAACACCAGTCCAATGGCATCGGCGCCGGCCTTCACTGCCGCCGCGACATCGGCTTCACGCGTTAAACCGCAAATCTTAACCCGGGTTCTGGACATGAGGTTAGTGGGGATCCTCCGGATGGACAGGCGCAAGACACTTAGTCGGCGGCCAGGGCGCGCAGCGGATGATGCGCCACCTCCAGCTGCGGCAGGGCGAAATGCTCGGGATAGTCGGCGCGCACGAAATAGAGTCCGCCCGGCGGCGCGGTCACGCCGCCCTGGGTGCGATCACGCACCTCCAGCAGCTCGCGCGTCCAGCTCGGGGCGGCCTCGCCGCGCCCGATGGCGAGAAGCACGCCGGCAATGTTGCGCACCATGTGATGCAGAAAGCCGTTGGCGCCAATGCGCAGCACCACCAGCTCGCCTTCAGTGTCGAGTTCGAGATACTGCACGCGGCGCACTGGGCTTTTGGCCTGACAGCCGATGGCGCGGAAACTGGTGAAATCATGCTCGCCGACCAAGGCGCGCGCGGCCTCGCGCATGGCGGCCAGATCAAGCTCGGTATGCACCCAGACTGCTCGATCGCGCGCGAGCGCCGAGCGGGTGCGGCGCACCAGAAGCTGATAGCGGTAGTGGCGCGCGGTGGCGCTGAAGCGTGCGTGAAAGTCGTCCTCGACCCGCGCCGCCCAGCGCACCGCAATCTCGGGGGGCAGATTGACGTTGGCGCCCAGCACCCAGGAGCGCTCGCTGCGCTGCGCGCGGGTGTCGAAATGCACCACCTGCTCCAGGGCATGCACCCCGGCATCGGTGCGCCCGGCGCAATGCAGGGTGACCGGGTGATTGGCCACGCGCGCCACCGCCGCCTCCAGCTCGGCCTGCACCGTGGGCACACCCACCTGGACCTGCCAGCCACGAAAGGCGGTGCCGTCGTACTCGACACCCAACACGATGCGCCCCGGGTTCACGCGTACAGGATCCCGAAAAAACCGGATAAGCGAGCAGCGAACGCCGGACTGTTGGATGGCGGATCAAGGACGACGGACAGACTCAAGGCTCAATCCAGCATGGCCAGTTTTGCCTGGGCCTCTGCGCGTTGCTTCTCGTTGCCGTCGGCCAGCACCTCTTCGAGAATGCTACGCGCCGATTCCTTGTCGTCCATGTCGATATAGGCCTGTGCCAGATCGATTTTGGTGGAATTCTCATCCCAGAGACCGGAATCGGTTTCCCATTGAGAGAGCAGCAGCTCACTGGCCGCGCCATCGCGAATGCTCGACTGGGATGCAGGCTCAGAGTCTGGCGCGCGCGCGGGCGACTTGGGCGCCGGCGTGGATGGTGTGGGAGCGCTCGGGGCGGTCGGCTTGAAGTCATCACCATCCATACCCTCAAGATCATTCAGTGAGAGCGCAAGCTCATCGAGGCCCATATCGGACTGATCAGATGGCTTCGTGACGGCTTCGTCACGTCGTGCGGGCGCGGCGTCTGGAGCTGGCTTTGCGTCCAGGAGCAGATCGCTGTCGTCGAAGAGCAGCGGAATATCATCCACGCCCTCGACGGGGGCGTTATCAATGAGACTGTCGAGATTTAAATCCAGCATATCCTCGGACAAGGCATCGGGTGCAGCGGCAAGCGAGGCGGGCGCCGTTACCTTAGATGTTGAGCCCGTGGTGTTTTCGAGTTGCGCCAGACGTTCCTGGAGACGGCCCCATTGCTCGGCATCAGACGCCTCGCCACCGGCGGCGGCAATGGACTGCGCAAGCACGCGCAAGCCATCGAGATTGCCCTGCGCAAAGTAGGCATCGGCCAGCTTGTATTGCACATCCAGCCGCTCGGGTTCACGCGCAAGCTCGGCGCGCAGAAGACGCTCGGCTTCGGCATGGCGGCCATAGGCCAGATAGATGTCCGCCTCGGAGAGCACATCCGGCGTCTCGGAATCTCCGTCGATGGGCGGCAACATCTCGATGGGTGCTTCACTTGGCGCCCCCTCGCGCGGTGCGGGTGCTTGCTCGGCCTCTTCCGCATCGGGCAGGGAATGGAGATCGAGCGGCATCAGCTCGGAATCGGACTCCAATTCAGCACCTGGTTCAGCACCTGGGGCACCAGCGAGCACCTTTGGGGGCGCCATGGAAGACGCCGCGCCTTGGTCCATGACGGAGCGTGCCGGCGGGGTCTCAGGCTGGACATCGAGCGGCTCGAACTCATCAAGAGCGTCGAACTCCGCTTCCTCCGCCGGCGTTTCGTCCTCCTGTTTGCGGCGGCGGCCTGACCACCAGGCAAAGCCCCCGATGCCCAGGGCCACCAGGCCGGCCAGGCCGGCAACGGGCAGCAGCAAGGCATACCACAGCGAGGCGCTTGCTTGTGTCTCCTCGGCTGTTTCCTCCGCAGTGGCTGGTGCTGAAGACGCCACTGGCGCGGGCGCGACTTGATCCGTCTCGCTCGCGCCAGTGGGTGCGGAAGCGGCGCTTGGCGCGGCATCCTCCGTTGGGCTGGAAGGCTGGGGCTCTTCAGGAACTGTGTCCGGCTCGGGGGCCAGTGCGACATCGGCGGGCGCGCGCGTCTCGGGTGGCTCGGGCTCGGTCAAGGCGGAGGCCGGTGCCTCGATGTCGCCTTCCAGCTCGGGGAGCATCAGCTCGCTGAGCGGTGCAGCGGGCTCGGCGGACAGCACGGCGTCGGGCGCCTGCGCGGCTAGATCCTCGCCCCCCGGCGCCTCGCTGGGCTCGGGCTCGGGCATGGACGGCTGGGGCTGAGGCAGGGGTGCGCCAGGAGGTGGGGCGAGTTCGCGCAAACGTGCCAGCTCGGCGTTGCGCAGTTGCAGCAGCTCCTGAATACCGGACAGCTGGCCTTCAAGCTCGCGAATCCGATCACGCAACTCGCTGGTTTCCTGCCGCGCACTCTCGCTGGCCTCCATGGCGAGCAACACATCCTGTTCGATGGCAGTTTCGGGCATGCGCGCGCTTGGCGGCGTTCCCCGCGCGATGGGCGTTCCGCTCGGCTCTCCGGCAAGCCGCAACCGGGGCTGCTCAAGCTCGGCTTCAGCCCGCGCCGGCATGGGCGCGAGCGGTGCGCGATGCACGGGTTCTCCGCTTAGGGCAGCCTTGAACTCTCGGTCAGCGGTAGCGGCATCCAGGGCAAAGAGTTCGGCGCGCGAGGGAATTGTCAGGGTTTTATCCGCCAGCAGGCGATTGATATCGCCTTGAATGAAGGCGTGCTGATTGTTGCGATAGAGTGCCAGCGCGGTCTGGGCAACGGTTGCGCCAGGCGGGGTCTTGGTGCGCGCGAGACGCCAGACTCCAGTGCCGCGGGGCACGGGTCCATAGACCAGGGGAAAGCCATCGCCAGGCTCGAACACCACTGTCGACGAGCCAGTGGGTGCGCCCGCAGGCGACAAGGGCTGCGCGCTGGAGCCTGCCACGGGGGCGCGGATCGGCGCAGGCCGGCTTGCTGTGGTGAGGGGGGGGTCGAGCAACACCGTGTAGTTTTTGATCAAGCGCCCTTGGGGCCAGACCGCTGTGACCAGAAAGTCGAGATAGGGCTCGCGAATGGGATCCTGGCTCGTGATGCGCATCACCACCTGGCGATCGGGCCTCACCTCGGCGTCGAAGCGCAGACGGGTCAGAAAGTGATAGCGTTCGATGCCGGCGCGCTCGAACTCCTCAGGAGAGGAGAGCATGACGCGCAGCGTGTCGAGTTCATCTGGCTTGACATCGAGCAGCTCGATCTCGGCGAGAAAGGGCTGATTGAGTGCCGATTGGGTGCGCAATCCCCCAAGGCCAAGGGCAAACGCATCCGGGCTAGCCATGGCAAGCGTCAGGATTGACGCCTGAAAGAGTTTGCGAGACATCCACTCCCCCTCGTGCACCCCATCGGTGTGCGATTGACGTGCGGCAATGCGAATCACGCGGACAAAACCCGGGCCTCGCACGCATGGCGCATGCCCGGAACTCACCCCCCTAGTGCGGCAGACTATAGCCGATCAACTTGCATTCACCAAGCGCACCGTGATCCGGACAGGGGGGCAATCAAGACTCAAGCAGAATGTCAAGCATCCGTCTCAGGGGTTCGGCCGCGCCCCAGAGCAATTGGTCGCCCACGGTAAAGGCGGCCAGATATTCAGGCCCCAGATTGAGCCTGCGCAGCCGTCCGATGGGAACCTCCAGCCGACCGGTCACCGCCGCAGGTGTGAGTTCGCGCTGGGTGAGTTCGCGTTCATTGGGGATGAGGCGTACCCAGTCGTTGGCCTCGGCGATGAGCGACTCGGCCTCGCCGAGCGGTACCTCCCGCTTGAGCTTGATGGTAAGGCCCTGGCTATGACAGCGCATGGCGCCGATGCGCACACAGAGTCCGTCGATGGCAACGGGGTCGGACTCCCGACCCAGAATGCGGTTGGTTTCGGCTTGCCCTTTCCACTCCTCGCGACTCTGGCCGTTGTCGAGCTGGGTGTCGATCCAGGGGATGAGGCTGCCGGCAAGCGGAACACCGAAGCTCTCGGTGGGGAATCCGGGGTCGCGCAGGGTCTCGGTCACACGCCGGTCGATGTCGAGGATGGCCGAGGCCGGATCGGCCAGGAGCGCTTCGACCGAGCCGTGCAGCGCGCCCATCTGGGCGAGCAGCTCGCGCATGTTCTTGGCGCCCGCACCCGAGGCGGCCTGATAGGTCATGGCGCTGACCCAGTCGATCAGATCCGCCTTGAAGAGCCCGCCGAGGGCCATGAGCATGAGGCTCACGGTGCAGTTACCGCCGATGAAGTCGCGCCTGCCCGCGTCCAGGGCGGCATCAATCAGCGGGCGGTTAACCGGGTCGAGCACGATGGTCGCGTCCGGCGCCATGCGCAGCGCCGAGGCGGCGTCGATCCAGTAGCCGTTCCAGCCGCTCGCGCGCAGACGTGGATGGATCGACTTGGTGTAATCGCCACCCTGGCAGGTGAGGATGGCGTCCATCTCGCGCAGGGCGTCGAGCGACTCGGCATCGAGCAGGGGCGCGGCTCCGCGCCCGACATCCGGGCCGGGCTGACCCACCTGGGAGGTGCTGAAGAAGACCGGCTCTGCGATGCGTGCAAAATCATTTTCAGCACGCATCCGCTCCATCAGCACCGAGCCCACCATACCGCGCCAACCGACGAAACCAACCCGCTGCATCTTTATGCCTCGCCAAACTTTAAAGCGTTATTCGAATTATATTCTTTGCGCACGATACGTGACCTTGGGGCGCGGATCGGGTAACGGCTGCCGGGGGACGCCGTGAATCCATCCCTGGCGGCTTGACGACGGCATCCATGCCGTTGACACCCCCGCCAGCCGCCACCCGATCCGCTCGTGGCTATCCTGAATCGCTCAGGCCGACAGGGCGGCAACCACGGCATCGCCCATTTCGGCGGTGCCGACCTGGCGCATGCCCTCAGACAGGATATCCGCCGTGCGCAGGCCCTGGTCGAGTACCCTGGAGACGGCGGCCTCGATGCGGTCGGCGGCTTCGGGTGCGCCGAGCGAATAGCGCAGCATCATGGTGACCGAGAGGATGGTGGCGAGCGGATTGGCCACGCCGCGTCCGGCGATGTCGGGGGCCGAGCCGTGGATGGGTTCGTACATGCCCTGGCCGTGCTCGTTGAGCGAGGCCGAGGGCAGCATACCGATTGAGCCGGTGAGCATGGCGGCGCAGTCGGAGAGGATGTCACCGAAGATGTTGCCGGTGACCATGACGTCGAACTGCTTGGGCGCGCGCACCAGCTGCATGGCGGCGTTATCGACGTACATGTGGCTGAGTTCGATCTCGGGATAATCGGCGGCGGTCTTGATCGCGACCTCGCGCCACATCTCGGTGCATTCGAGCACATTGGCCTTATCGACCGAGCACACCTTCTTGCCGCGCTGCATGGCGATGTCGAAGGCGACGCGACAGATGCGCTCAACCTCGGACTCGGTGTAGACCATGGTGTTGATGCCACGACGCTCGCCCGAGGGCAGGGTCTCGACCCCGCGCGGCTGGCCGAAATAGATGTCGCCGGTCAGCTCGCGCACGATCATGATGTCGAGCCCGGAAACGATCTCGGGCTTGAGCGTGGAGGCGGCGGCCAGTTGCGGATAGAGCACGGCGGGACGCAGGTTGGCGAATAGCCCCAGGCCCGCGCGCAGACCCAGCAGGCCCTTCTCGGGACGCTTGGAGATGTGCAGCGGCTCCCACTTCGGACCGCCGACTGCGCCGAGCAGCACCGCATCCGACGCCTTGGCGGCGGCCAGGGTCTCCTCGGGCAGCGGATCGCCATGGGCATCGTAGGCCGCGCCGCCGACCAGCGCCTCGTCGAGCGTCACGTCGATGGCGCCCTCGGCCTTGAGTGCGTTGAGCACCTTCACCGCCTCGGCGACGATCTCGGGACCGATGCCGTCACCGGCGAGAACCAGAATTTTCTTGCTCAATGGTTGTTCTCCAATGCGTGCGAGCGGGCGCGTGGCGCTTGGCCATAACGCGCAGACTGATCAGCAATGGATTGGATGTCGATCATCCAATCCAGATGACGCCCAATGACCAGTTCTGTCATGGGCGCATGATGGGTATTCTTCATCGGAATCGGCTTGGCGGCGAAACCGTATTGCCGCGCCAGTACCTTGACCTCTTCCGCATGATCATAGGTCATGATGAAATCGCCCTTGAGTTGGGCGCACAGCTCGAACAGCGCTTGATGATCCAGCTCGAAATGCCGATACAAACGCTGACCGGCCTTTTTCCCACCTGCCGTATAGGGCGGGTCGATAAAAAAGACGACGTTTGGATCATCGCGATAACGTTCAAGCACAGCCAAAGCATCGGCCTGTTCAAAAAACAGACGTTCACGGATATGGTCAATGCTACGCAGACGTTTGGCGAGTGTAGCCGGATACCATCGCGACCCGATGCCCTTTCCCGACTCGCCGCGTCTAATGAATCTAGAGCCGGGCGCCAAGATACCGCCGTGCAATGTTCGATTGCGAAGAATCGTCCTGAAGGCGTGTTCGCGGGTGCTCGTCGGAGCACGGGCTAGAGTGTCGGTGACATTCTCCAGCGACATCTCGAAAGCCAGAATCCGCTCCGCCAGCCATTCAGCCTCACCATCCTGAAGCGCGTGCCAAACTGCCGCCACATCCTCGTCGAGCTCAACCATTAAAACCGCTTCAGCAAGCTGCTCAAAGGCCGCCGTCAGCGACACGATTCCGCCGCCGGCGAAAGGCTCGACCAGCAGTGCCGGACGGTGCGGACGGCTGCGCAACCAGTCGCGCAAACGCGGCACGAACCACGTCTTGCCGCCCGGATACCGGAACGGACTGCGCTGAGGAACGGAGGCGACGTTAACCATCCTGGGTTGATCATCGACTTCACCGAAAAGCGACTGCTGTAACATGATGGGTGGCTAACCTAATGGGTTATTGATGACAGCATTGGTCGGCGGCAATTCCAGCTTCTCGTCAACTTTTTCCTGTAATCGACGCATGAAGTCGTCGATACAGCCAACGTTTGGTAGCGTGATTCTAGTCAGCGCATCAGAAAACAGGGTATGAACGACCTCCGCTTTTCGCAGCACATATCTCGATATCTCTTCATCGAAAACAAGATCATAGATCAGCCAGGCGACTTCGGCCTCATTTCGATCTGTAGGCTGAATCTTTGGCAATGTATTGAAGAATTGACGATCAATGGCAACCGCCATCTTTTTCTTCCAATTATGGAGAATGCTGCCCTTGAACAGCAACTGTGGCGCAAGCCGCTTTCTCGACGATGACAGAAAATCCGGTCGCGGATAATTCGGCTCACGAGTCCAATCCATGTCTGCATGCCGCTGACAATCCGACATGTAGTGCGCGAACGGATCTCTGACATTGCCGGAAATATAGACTGCTTGAATTTCCAGCGAGCCGAAATCGTACACCTTTCCTGCTTGATCGTAGGCCACCAGAACTAGATCGATATTGCCCGCTGACTTTCCTTCCCGATCCGGCAATCTCACTTCAGTCAACGACGTCCAGGAAGTTCCATCAGGAAAAAAGAACGCAGCGGCATCGTCGGCAATTCGCCAGTCTTCCCTGAAACGGATCGGGCAGGTGATAACCGGTCCGTCCTTCGTATGAATGCTGCAGACGCCCAGCGGATCCTTCGCCTTATCCTTGGTGCAGCTCGGCACCTTATTATTGAAGGGACACAGCCTGTTCCGGCGGAATCTCTGCGCCCTTTCGCTGAAGTCGTTCGGCGGATAACCGAAGACCTCAGCCAGCGGATGTCGTGACGTCTTTTGCACAGCCGGATCAGTTGCCGATCGCGAACAGCCAGGGCGCTTCGGCGCGGCGGCGGTCTTCGTAGGCGCGGATGGTGTCGGCTTCCTGAAGGGTCAGGCCGATGTCGTCGAGCCCTTCGATGAGGCGGTGCTTGCTGCCGGCATCCACCTCGAAGGCGATGACCTGGCCGTCGCCGAGTGTCAGGGTCTGGGCGGGCAGATCGACGGCGATGCGCAGCGGCTCGGCCCCGGTCGCCTTGGCGAAGAGCCCGTCGATGAGGGCGGCGTCAAGCCGGATCGGCAGCAGACCGTTCTTGAAGCAGTTGTTGAAGAAGATGTCGGCGAAGCTCGGCGCCAGGATGACGCGGATGCCGAAGTCGGTGAGCGCCCAGGGCGCGTGCTCGCGCGAGGAGCCACAGCCGAAGTTCTCGCGGACAAGCAAAATCTCGGCCTGCTGATAGCGCGGGTCGTTCAGCACGAACTCGGGATTGCGCGGACGATGGGTGCAGTCCATGTCCGGCTCGCCATGGTCGAGATAGCGCCACTCATCGAAGAGATAAGGCCCGAAGCCGCTGCGCTTGATGCTCTTGAGAAACTGCTTGGGGATGATGGCGTCGGTATCGACATTGGCCCGGTCGAGCGGGGCCACGACCCCGGTGAAATTCTTGAAGGCATCCATCAGAGTTCTCCCGCGTCGATGAAGTGGCCCGCGATGGCCGCCGCCGCCGCCATAGCCGGACTGACCAGATGGGTACGGCCGCCCTGCCCCTGGCGTCCTTCGAAGTTGCGGTTGGAGGTGGAGGCGCAGCGCTCGCCCGGCTCCAGCCGGTCGGCGTTCATGGCGAGACACATGGAGCAGCCCGGCTCGCGCCACTCGAATCCGGCCTCGACGAAGATCTTATCCAGCCCCTCGGCCTCGGCCTGGGCCTTCACCAGCCCAGAGCCTGGCACCACCATGGCGAGTTTGATGGAGTCAGACACCTTGCGCCCCTTGGCCACCTCGGCGGCGGCGCGCAGATCCTCAATGCGCGAATTGGTGCAGGAGCCGATGAACACCTTATCAGGACGGATGTCGCGGATCGGCATACCCGCCTCCAGGCCCATATAGTCAAGTGCGCGGCGCATGCCCGTGGCCTTGACGGCGTCGGACTCGCTGGCCGGATCGGGCACCCGATCGTCAATGGAGACCACCATCTCGGGCGAGGTGCCCCAGGTGACCTGAGGACGGATGCGCGCGGCATCGAGTGTCACCACCCGGTCGAAGCTGGCGCCGGGATCGCTCACCAGGGTGCGCCAATGCACAGCGGCGCGCTCGAACAGCTCGCCCTGGGGCGCGAGCGGACGCCCGCGCATGTAGTCGATGGTCTTCTCATCCACCGCCACCAGTCCGGCGCGCGCGCCGGCCTCGATGGCCATGTTGCAAACCGTCATGCGCCCTTCCATGGAGAGCGCACGGATGGCCTCGCCGCCGAACTCGATGACATAGCCCGTGCCGCCGGCGGTGCCGATCGCGCCGATGATGGCGAGCACGATGTCCTTGGCGGTCACACCCGCGCCGAGCTGGCCGTCCACCTGGATCAGCATGGATTTTGATTTGCGCTGAATCAGGGTCTGGGTGGCCAGCACGTGCTCGACCTCGGAGGTGCCGATGCCGAAGGCCAGGGCGCCGAAGGCGCCATGGGTGGCGGTGTGCGAGTCGCCGCAGACCACCGTGGCGCCCGGCAGGGTAAAGCCTTGCTCGGGACCAATGACATGCACCACGCCCTGGCGCTCATCACCCATGTTGAACTCGGTGATGCCGAAGGTCTGGCAGTTGGTGCCGAGCGTCTCGACCTGAAGCCGTGAAACCGGATCGGCGATGCCCTCGGCGCGGCCCAGGGTCGGCACGTTGTGATCGGGCACGGCGAGGTTGGCGCTGGTGCGCCAGGGCTTGCGGCCCGCGAGACGCAGGCCCTCGAAGGCCTGGGGCGAGGTGACCTCGTGAATGAGCTGACGATCGATGTAGAGAAGCGCCGTGCCGGTCTCATCGACCCTTACCACATGCTCATCCCATAATTTGTCGTAGAGGGTTCTGGCGCCCATGTCCGCGACCTCGATACAGAAGAAACGAAACAGTGCAGCTTAGTCTGCAAGCAGTTAAAACTCAATGCTCAAGCCGAATTTTTCGCGCCAGGCCAGTGGCATCACGCGGTTAGGCGCGGTTGTGAATAACCAAAAACTCATGGGTTCATAAGAGAACCCCCGGTGGACATCTATTCAATGGAGTCCGAATCCTTGATCTAGCCCGTGCATGATCCTCTGGCCGCCGCGCGCCGCTCGGCATAGAATCGAGGCCATGGACAGGAGCAACCCCACCCCCTATGCCGATCTCTCGCCCGACCGCGTGCTCGATGTCATCGAGGCGCTCGGTCTGGCGCCAGATGGGCACATGCTGGCACTCAACAGCTACGAAAATCGCGTCTATCAGATCGGGCTGGAGGATGCCGAGCCGGTCGTCGCAAAATTCTACCGCCCCGAGCGTTGGAGCGATGCCGCCATTCTGGAGGAGCATGCGCTAGTCGCGGCACTCGCCGAGCGCGAGATTCCGGCGGTCGCACCCCTGGTGATTCGGGGGCACAGCCTGCACCACGTCGAGGGCCATCGGATTGCGCTTTACCCGCGCCGCGGGGGGCGCGCGCCCGAGCTGGAAGATCCCGAGGTGCTGGCCTGGATTGGGCGCTATCTGGGACGCATCCATGCGCTGGGCGCGGTCAGCGATTTCAGTGCTCGCCCGGCATTGGATATCGACACCTTCGGCGTGGCCTCGCGCGATTGGCTGCTGGCCAGCGACTGGCTGCCGCCCGAGCTTCGCGACGACTATGCCCGCGCGAGCGCCGAGGTGATCGAGGCGGCGCGCGCCGCCTATGCCCGCGCCGGAGAGCCCAGCTACATCCGGCTGCACGGCGACTGTCATCGCGGCAATATCCTCTGGACCGACGCCGGGCCGCACTTTGTCGATTTCGACGATGCGCGTATGGGCCCCGCCGTGCAGGATCTCTGGATGCTGCTTGCCGGCTCGCGCGAGGAGATGTGCGCTCAGCTGATCGAGGTGCTCGCCGGCTATGAGGATTTTCATGATTTCGACCACCGCGAGCTGCATCTGATCGAGGCCCTGCGCGCCTTGCGCCTGCTGCATCACGCCGTGTGGCTGGCGCGCCGCTGGAGTGATCCGGCCTTTCCGCCCGCCTTCCCCTGGTTTGGCACGCCGCACTACTGGCAAGGCCATATCAGCGAGCTGCGCGGCCAGTGCCTCGCCATGGAGGCGGGGCCGCTGTGGAGCGCCTGAGACCAACTGTCACGTCGCGATGTCTGACAAGTCTCGGCAACAGCTGTAGAATAGCGCGCCTTATTCAGAACACAGGCTTTATCGAGGGCACATGATGCGCAACGACGGGCGAGGTTTTAGCGTCGATGCACTGATCGACAAGGCTCAGTACCTTGTGCGTCAGGGCAACGCGCGGCGCTTGCGCGTGCGCCATCCCGATGGACGCGCACTCATTGATCTGCCGCTGACGGTCAGCGCCGTCGTCGCCGTGGCGCTGACCCTGCTGCTGCCCATGCTCACCGCCATCGCCGCGCTGGCCGCGCTGGTTGCACGTTGGCGCGTCGAGATCGACCAGGGCTCGGGATCACCACCGCGCGCCAAGTCTGTCTGACCCCGGACAGGCCGTGTCAGGCAAGCACGGCGCAATCCCATCATCTTTCCAAACCACGCTAGAGACTAGAATGCAAGCAATCAAGAAGACCGCTGATCACAGCATTTTCCAGAAAAAATCCGGGCGTTACGCGGTTAAAAACCGCAAGACCAAGCGCTGGGTCAACGGTGAGGAGAAGCAGGGCATCCTGGTGGCCGAGGCGCTCATCACCCTGCCCCGCCCCAAGGCTCCCGAGGCGACGGACGCACCCGCCGAGGACGGCGCGAACGCGGAATAAGCGATCGCGCGCAGCATTACCGCCTTGTCCAGGCAACGCCGTGTCTGGACAAGGCCCCCCTCCCGCCCAGGTTTCACGCCGAGATCGGCCTGTCATTGGCCAGCCTCGCGCCACCCCGTCAGCCGCCTTTGGCATTCTTGCCTTCAATCCGGCCACACCTGGCCAGCATTAACAGCCCAAATCTCTAGCCGTGTCGCGCCGCGCACGGACGCCTGGCGCGAGAATCGCGTGACGCCCCATGGGGCCTTGCTCGCAACCGTGACAGACATGGCACAATGCGCTCCATCTCGCCTCCGACAAGAGCCTGTCGCGCCAATGATCAAGAAGATCGCGATTGACCAACTGACGCCTGGGATGCATGTGCATGACCTGAACTTCGGCTGGATGGAGCACCCCTACGCCCGCAACAATTTCCTGCTGGAAGATGAGCGAACGCTGCGCCAAATCCGCCAGCTTGGCATCCGCGAGCTGTACATCGACACCAGCCGCGGAATCGATGTTCCAGACGCACCCAGCCAGGCTGAGGTAAACGACAGCCTTGAGCGCGAGATGGAGGCCATCATCAGTGCCCCGGCGCCGCCGCCCTGTTCGCTTGAGGAAGAGCACAAGGAGGCGCTCGTGATCCACCAGGAGGCGGTTCAGGTCATCCGCAAGCTGATGGAGGACGCGCGTCTTGGTCACCAGGTCGATGTCGAACGCACCACCCCGCTGGTGGGCAAGATGGTTGATTCCATCTTTCGCAATCGCGACGCACTGCTCGGCTTGACCCGTATCCGGCGCATGGATCGCTACACCTTCGAGCACTCGGTGAATGTCGCAGTGCTTATGACCGCCTTCGCGCGTTCACTGGAACTCGATCGGCGCACCATTCACGAGATTGGCACCGGCGCGCTGCTGCACGATATCGGCAAGACTTTGGTTCCAAACGAGATTCTCAACAAACCAGGGCGTCTCGATGAGGCCGAGTTCAGCATCATGCGCGCACATGTGGAGCATAGTCGCGACATTCTCGAACAGGCCCCTGGAATCCCAGGTGTTGCGCTTGCGGTTGCCGCCGAACATCACGAACGGGTGGATGGCAGCGGTTACCCCCAGCGCCTCAAGGGTGAGGGCATCAGTCACTACGGACGCATGGCGGCGATCGTGGATGTCTATGACGCCATTACATCGGATCGCGTCTATCATCAGGGCATGGAACCCCATCTGGCGCTACGCAAACTGCTTGAATGGAGCCACCATCATCTCGATGCGAAGCTGGTGCAGCAGTTCATTCGCTGCGTTGGCATCTACCCCGTTGGTTCACTTGTGCGCCTTCAGAGCAACTGCCTCGCCGTAGTCGTCGGGCGTGGTCGGGAGGGGATGCGCGAACCGCGAGTGCGGCTGGTGCTGGATATCGCAAAGCGACGCTACCTCAAGCCTCGGGACATCGATCTCTCGGTGGCTGTCAAGGGTGAAAAAGACCGCATTCTCAGCGCTGAATCGCCCGAGCAGTGGCGTATTCAGACCGATGCAGTATTGAGACAGATGCCCTGATGGGCTGCACCGAGCGGCGCCGCTGACATGATCAAAAAAATCTCCATCGAGCAGCTGATCGCGGGCATGCATGTGCATGACCTCAATTTCGGCTGGTCCGACCATCCCTTGGCGCAAGGTAATTTCCTGATCGCTGATGACCGCACCCTGCACCAGATCCGCCAGCTCGGCATCCGTGAACTCACCATCGACACCGACAAGGGGCTCGATGTCATCGAGCCGCCATCGGCGCCCGAGCGCGACCCCGAACAGACGCTCAAGGCGGTCATCGAATCCAGTGCCGCGAGCCCGTTCCGCGACAAGGAGGTCTCACTTGCCCAGGAATTACCCCAGGCGCGCAGATTTCAGCGTGAGGCGCTGCTGTTTCTGCGCTTCAGCTTGAACCAATGTCGCCAGGGGCAGCGCCTCGATCTTGCCGAGGCGCGCGGCCTGGTCGCTAGGCTTGCGGGATCCATGCTGCGCTGTCAGGACGCCCTGCTCAGCCTGACGCGCATTCGCCGTCTCGGGAGCTACACCATCGACCACTCCTTCAACGTCGCGGTGTACATGATGGCGTTTGCCGCCTCGCTCGAAATGGAACGCGAGATTATCGAGGAGATTGGTCTTGGCGCCCTGCTCCACGACATCGGCAAGGCGCTCATTCCCGAGCGTATCATCAACAAGCCGGGCGCCCTGAGTGATCAGGAATTCGCCACCATCAAGACCCATGTCGCCCATGGACGCGAGCTGCTCAAAACGCTGACCGCGATGCCGCCAGTGGCGCTGACTGTGGTGTCTGACCATCATGAGCGCATGAACGGCTCGGGCTATCCTGGCGGCAAAATGGGCGCGGACATCACTCAGGCAGGGCGCATGGCCGGCATTGTGGATGTCTACGATGCCATGAGCGCTGATCGCGTCTATCAGCTTGGCATCGAACCGCGCCTGGCGCTGAAGCGACTGGTCGAATCGGCGCCACAGGAGTTCGATACAGACCTTGTGCGGCAGTTCATTCGCTGTATCGGCATCTATCCGGTCGGCACCCTGGTCCGGCTCAGCAATGGCCCCATTGGAGTCGTCATGACACCAAGCCGCGCCAACCTGCTCGAACCCGTGGTGCGCCTGCTCTTCGATGGCTCTCGTCAGCCACTGATGTCGCCTCGCGACATTGATCTGGCGCAGCTCGGCGGCGAAGCACGCATTGCTGGCGTTGAATCGCTGGCCCATCTGCGCATCCGCCCCGAGGTGCTCTTGCAGCAGATGTCCAAATGAACATTCTGGACACCAACACCAACTCCTGCAGCCGCCTGATATCATTAGGGCGCAAGTCTTGTGTGCCATGGTTCTTCGCTGGCTCCACAGGGTCAATCAAGGGGCATCATCGCAATCTTTCCCCTGTGCATTCCGATCTAAGCGTCTAGACTTCAAAGCGCTGAACCGCTTCTTCCGGCGCGGGCATCTAAGGAGCAACCGATGGCGCAGTCTGGATATTCCGTCCAACCCGGCGTATGGGACTACCCCGGGGCAACAGTCATGGAACATGGCGTCAACTTCTGTGTCTTTTCGCGCTATGCCGAAAAGATGGAGTTGCTGCTCTTTGGGCGCGACGACCAGACCGAACCCGATGCGGTGATCGAACTCGACCCCCGCATCAACCGCACCTTTTTCTTCTGGCATCTCTTTGTCGAGGGACTACCCGACGGCACCTATTACAACTGGCGCGCGAACGGTCGTGCCGATACCCGTGAGACCGGCTGCCGGCTCGATGGCGGCAAGGCGCTGCTCGACCCCTGGGCCACGACCGTGAGTGATCGCCTCTGGGATCGTGAGGCGGCTTGTCGCCCGGGCGACAACCTCGCCACCGCCATGCGCTCCCAGGTGGTACGCGACCGCTACGACTGGGAAGACGACAGCACACTGCATATTCCGCTGAGCCATTCGGTCATCTACGAGATGCACGTCGGCGGCTTTACTCGCCACCCCTCCTCGGGTGTTGCCCATCCCGGCACCTTTCGGGGCATGATCGAAAAAATTCCCTATCTTCGCTCGCTTGGCATCACCCATGTGGAACTCATGCCGGTCATGGCCTTCGACGCCCAGGACGTGCCTCCGGCCACCGCGCGACTCGGACTCGAAAACTACTGGGGCTACAGCACCCATAGTTACTTCGCGCCTCACCCCGGTTTTGCCGTGGAGGCGCGCCACGCGCGCGACGAGTTTCGCGACCTGGTCAAGGCGCTGCACCGCGCGGGCATCGGGGTCATTCTGGATGTGGTCTTCAACCACACCGCCGAGGGTGGCGAGGGCGGCCCCACCATCAGCTTCAAGGCGCTCGGCAACGAAATCTACTATCACCTCGACTTCATCGACCGACGTCGCTATCGCGACTATACCGGCTGCGGCAACACCCTCAACTGCAATCATCCCATCGTCACCCGCTTTCTGATCGATTCGCTCCTTCACTGGGTGCGCCACATGCATGTGGATGGCTTCCGCTTCGATCTGGCGAGCGCACTCGCACGCGGCGAGGATGGCAATCCGCAGTATCATGCCCCAGTGCTCTGGTCCACCGAACTCTCGCCTGCGCTCAACCGTGCCCACATCATCGCCGAGGCCTGGGACGCGGCCGGACTTTATCAGGTGGGCGATTTTCCCGGTTATCGCTGGGCCGAGTGGAACGGACGCTATCGCGACGTCATCCGCAGCTTTGTGCGCGGCGATCCTGGCCTCATTCCCGAGGTTGCCACCCGCCTCTCGGGCTCCAGCGACATGTACGAGGGACGCGGACGGCTCCCAACCAATTCCATCAACTTCGTGACCTGTCACGACGGCTTTACCCTGCTCGATCTGGTCAGCTACGAGCGCAAGCACAACGAGGCCAACGGCGAGCACAATCGCGACGGTCACGACCACAACCTGAGCTGGAACTGTGGCATCGAGGGTCCAACCACTGAGCCGCGTATCCTTGCCCTGCGCCGCCGTCAGGCGCGCAACTTCATGGCGCTGCTCATGCTCAGTCAGGGCGTGCCCATGCTGCACTCGGGCGACGAGGTGCTGCACACCAAGCGCGGCAACAACAACACCTATTGCCAAAACAACGAACTCAACTGGCTCGACTGGTCGCTCATCGAGCGTAACGCCGACATGCTCGACTTCACCCGCGCCATGATTGCGCTGCGCCAGCGTCATCCCAGCCTGTCGCGCGAGCGTTTCCTGACCGGCCGCGTGGCGCCTGGCCGCTCGCGCCCGGACATTACCTGGCATGGGGTCGGACTCGAATTGCCCAACTGGGATGATCCGCTTAACCGCTCGCTCGCCTTCACGCTCGACGGCATGAACGAAGAGGAACCCCCTCTGCATGTCATGATCAACATGGGTGAGCGCGCGCTCGACTTTGCGCTGCCCCCCATGAACGAACGGCGTTGGCACCTGGCCGTTGATACGGCGCGCGAGCGCGAGAGCGTGCTCGATCCCCAGCAACAGCGCCCCCACATGGGTGAACGCTATCACGTCGCCCCGCATAGCCTGGCGGTGCTGGAGGCGCGGCGAGTCTGACCCTATCGGACTGGCCCGGGTTTTCATCAAGAGGAAATGACAGATGCAGCTTGGAATGATCGGACTGGGTCGCATGGGCGCGAACATGGTGCGCCGTCTGCTAAATGCGGGGCATGAGTGTGTGGTTCATGGGCGCGATCCGGCCAAGGTTGACGCCTTCGCCAAGGACAGCGGTGCGCGGGGCACCAGCGATCTTGCGACCTTTTGCGATTGGCTTGATAGCCCGCGGCGCATCTGGATCATGGTTCCCGCTGCTGCGGTTGATGGAGTCATCGAGCAACTGCTGCCCCATCTCGATCCAGGCGATACCCTGATCGATGGGGGCAACTCGCGCTACCATGACGACATCGCGCGCGCCGCGCGGCTGGGCTCCCAGGGCATTCATTACATCGACTGCGGCACCAGCGGCGGAGTCCATGGCCTGGAACGGGGTTACTGTCTCATGATCGGCGGTGAGCCCGAGGCCGTGGAGCCACTCGCCCCCATCTTTGCCGCACTCGCTCCCGGCGCTGCCGCGCCTGGTGCGCGTCCAGCCGAGCAAGGTTATCTGCATTGCGGCCCAGCGGGTGCCGGACATTTCGTGAAGATGGTGCATAACGGTATCGAATACGCGCTCATGGGCGCCTATGCCGAGGGCTTCAACCTGCTGCGTCACGCCGGCATCGGGCGCGCTGATCGACCCGCCGATGCCGAAACCGCACCGCTCGACCAACCCGAGCACTATCAGTACAACCTCGATCTTGCCGACATTGCCGAACTCTGGCGCCACGGCAGCGTCATCAGCTCCTGGCTGCTCGATCTGACCGCGCGCGCGCTGCGCGACGATCCCGCGCTCGATGACTTCGGCGGGCGTGTCTCCGATTCGGGCGAAGGCCGCTGGACCAGCATCGCCGCCATCGAAAGCGGCACGCCAGCCCCCTTGCTCACCACGGCCCTCTTCGAGCGCTTTTCATCCCGAAACGAAGCCGACTTCGCCAACCGCCTGCTTTCGGCCATGCGCTATCAGTTTGG
>JAFGTZ010000027.1 GCA_016938795.1 Chromatiaceae bacterium
CCCGAGCGCATCGCCCACCACTACGTCCGCCTGCTCGGCCCCGAGGGCCGCGCCCTCCACGGTCAGGCCCTGAGCGCCTGACCTTAAGGCCCCGTCGCTCTCAGCGGACAGCCTGCGAGCGGCGGGCCGGGGCCTGCCTGTTTGCTGACTGTATCTTTTAACGATACACTCATGACATGATTAAAACCTTTCGCCATGCCGGCCTGCGCCGCTTTTTCGAGACCGGTTCGAAAGCCGGCATCCAGCCGCATCATGCCCCCCGTCTCGCACGCCAACTGGCCCGCCTTGATGCCGCTCATGCCCCCTGCGATATGGATTATCCAGGCTGGCGTCTGCATCCGCTCAGCGATGGCCGTTGGTCGGTCTGGGTCAATGGCAACTGGCGTTTGGTGTTTGTGTTCGAGGGTCTGGACGCCGAGCAAGTCGATTATCTGGACTATCACTGAGGGTCTTGGCTATGAAACCGATGTTCAACCCACCGCATCCTGGTGAGGCACTGCGCGAAGACGTGCTGCCCGCCCTGGGCCTCAGCGTTTCTGAAGCTGCACGTCAGCTTGGGGTTTCGCGTGTTGCGCTATCGCGTGTGTTGCATGGACGCGCCGGAATCTCTGTCGATCTGGCGCGCCGCCTGGAGGTCTGGCTGGCGACCGAGCAAGGCGGGCCAACGGCTGAAAGCTTCCTGCGCGAACAGGTCGCCTATGACCTGTGGCAGTCGAAGCAATCAACACCACTCCCACCCGTTCAGCGCGCACGCGCCAAGGATGGTGCCGCTCTGGCACCCTGAGCCGGCGCATGCGAGAGCAGTGCGCAATTCACGTCCCGAACCGAAATACTGATAGGCGATGAGTATCGCCTAAACTCAGACCATGTCAGCCCGGATGTCGTCTCAGATGCACTGGATCATCTCCATCCTTTCCATCCCCTTGCTGCTTCTGTCGCTTGCGCCCTGCCGGGCCGAGGTGTGGCGCTGTGAGGGATTCGATGGACAGGTCTATTATCAGCAGGAGCCTTGCGCTCAGGGCGCGGATTCTCGCCCGCTTGAGGTGCCGGAGGCGTTCTCGGAGGAGGCGGCCCGAGCGGCCGAGCGACGTCTGGCGCGCGATCTAGAATATCTGGAGGCGCTGGAGGAGCGGCGCGCGCGGGAGCGCGAGCGCGCCGCCGAACGGGCCTTGCGCGAGCGCGAGCTGGAGCTGGAACAGCGACGAATCGAGGCGCTGGAGCGTCAGGCCGAGGAACTCGAACGCCAGAATGAGGCCCCCCGCACCCAGATCCTCATCCTGCCTCGGCCGCCGCGCCCCTGGCCGCACGGGCATCCCTATCCGCCCCCTCCCCAGCCGCCAGCGCCCATGCCGCCCAAGCCGCTCTATCCCTCGCACAAGCCCGATCTGCCGCGCAGCCTGCCGCCCATTCTGCCGTCACCACGCGACTGAGCGCCTACAGCAGGGCGCGTACCGGCGCGAAACTGCGCCTGTGTACCGCGCACGGCCCAAGCCGCGCGAGCGCCTCCAGATGGGCGCGGGTGGGATAGCCCTTGTGAACGGCAAGGCCATAGCCGGGATGGTCGCGGTCGAGTTCGCACATGAGACGGTCGCGCGCCACCTTGGCAAGAATGGAGGCCGCCGCGATGGAGGCGACGCTGGCATCGCCACCCACCACCGCCTCGGCGGTGCACTGAAAGGCCGGGCAGCGATTGCCA
The DNA here is from genome assembly GCA_016938795.1 of Chromatiaceae bacterium. GTDB lineage: Bacteria > Pseudomonadota > Gammaproteobacteria > Chromatiales > Chromatiaceae > Marichromatium. Next base: position 1,697 of record JAFGTZ010000027.1, read on the forward strand.
TCGACCAGCACATGGCCGGGCGCAGGATCGAGCGCGGCCACAGCGCGCTGCATGGCGAGCAGCGAGGCCTGAAGGATGTTCAGCCGGTCGATTTCCTCGACCGTGGCCCAGGCGATTGACCAGGCCAGGGCGCGTTCCTCGATGGCCCCGACCAGCGCCTCGCGTCGGCGCGGACTGAGCTTTTTCGAGTCGTCAAGGCCCGCGATGGGGCGCGCCGGGTCGAGAATGACCGCCGCCGCGCTCACCGGGCCGGCGAGCGGACCGCGCCCGGCCTCATCAACCCCGGCAATCAGCCGCTCAGTCACCGCTCGCCTCGCCATCGAGCAGGGCCAGCACCTCGCGCGCGGCGGTGCGCGCCGCATCGTGACGCAGGCTCTCGTGAATGCGCCGGTACTCGGCGCGAATCTCGGCCAGGCGCGGGGCATTGTCGAACAGCTCCAGCAGGGCCGGAGTGAGTTGGTCGGGATGACAGCGATGCTGCAAGCACTCGGGCGCCAGCTCGCGCCCGACCAGCAGGTTGGACAGCGCAACATGAGGCACCTTCACCCAGCCCTTGAGCAAGCTCCAGGTGAGTGGATGCAGACGATAGCCGACCACCATGGGACGCTTGAGGAGCAACGCCTCCAGAGTGGCGGTGCCCGAGGCGGTGAGCACCACATCGGCGGCGGCCAGCACCTCGCGACTGCGCCCATCGACGAGCGTCAGCGGCAGGTCGGGCGCCCGCTCGCGCCAGGCCGTCTCGATGAGGGCGCGCAGACGGGCATTGACCGCCGGGATCAGAATGCGCAGCTCGGGACGCGCCTGCCAGCAACGCCGCGCGCTCTCCAGAAAAGGCGCGATGAGCCGGCTCACCTCGCCCCGACGGCTCCCCGGCAGCACGGCGAGCACCGCGCCCTCGGACGCGAGACCCAGGGCCGTGCGCGCCGCCGCCTGATCGACCTCCAGCGGAATCTCGTCGGCGAGCGGATGCCCCACATAGCGCGCGGGCACCCCATGGGCCTGCAGAAAAGGCTCCTCGAAGGGGAAGAGACAGAGCAGCCGATCGACCGAGCGGCGAATCGTCCTGACCCGCCCCGAGCGCCAGGCCCACACCGAGGGACAGACCAGATGGACGCTCGGGATGCCACGCGCGCGCAGCCGTCGCTCCAGCCCCAGATTGAAGTCCGGGGCGTCGATACCGACCACCAGAGACGGGTGCTCGGCGCTCAGAGAGGCCAGCAGTTGCCGGCGCAGCGCGAGCAGCGCGGGCAGATGGGCGAGCACCTCGGTGAGCCCCATGACCGAGAGACGCTCCATCTCGAAGAGCGACTCACAGCCTTCGGCGCGCATACAGGGTCCGGCCACTCCGATGAAGCGCACCTCGGGCCGCTGTGTGCGGATGGCGCGCGCGAGCGCGGCCCCGAGCAGATCGCCCGAGGGCTCGTTGGCCACCAGGGCGATGGTGAGTGGAGGTGAGGCGGCGTGCATGGCGTGATGTGCTCAGCGCACGATGCTGCGCTCGCTGGCGGCGATGAAATCGGCCAGTTGCAGCAGTTCGGGATGCGTCTGTCCCAGCTCGCGGATGCGCGCGAGCGCCGCCTCGCGACCGAGCTTGCTCAGATACAGCAGCCGAAAGGCGCGCTTGAGCGCGCGCAGTGACTCGGCGCTGAAGTCGCGCCGGCGCAGCCCCTCGCTGTTGATGCCGCGTGGCTCGGCCGGATGACCGCCGACCAGCACATAGGGCGGCACATCGCGCGTGAGCACCGAGCCCATGGCGCAGAAGGCGTGTGCCCCGATGCGGCAGAACTGATGCACGATGGTGAAGCCGCCGAGGATGGCCCAGTCCTGAATCTCGACATGACCGCCGAGCGAGGCGGCGTTGGCCATGATGACCTGATTGCCAATGCGGCAATCGTGCGCCACATGGGTGTAGGCCATGAAAAGATTGTCGTCGCCGATGCGGGTCAGCCCCTCATCCTGCGCCGTGCCCCGGTGCAGGGTGACGAACTCGCGCACCTGATTGCGATCGCCAATCTCAAGCCGGGTCGGCTCGCCACAATATTTCTTGTCCTGCGGATCCTCGCCCACCGAGGCGAACTGAAAGATGCGGTTGTCGCGCCCGATGCGGCAGGGACCGCGCACCACCGCATGGGGGCCGATGCGCGTGCCCGCGTCGATCTCGACGTCCGGGCCGATGACGGCAAAGGGGCCCACCTCGACGCTGGGGTCAAGGCGGGCCCCTGGGTCAATGACCGCGCTCGGATGGATCAAGCGTTGAATTCCCGCGCCGTACACATGATCTCGGCGCTGGCGACGATCTGCCCATCCACTCGGGCCTCGCCCTCGAACTTCCAGATGCCGCGCCGAATGGGGCCCAGATGCACCTCCATGATGAGCTGATCGCCCGGCTCCACCGGACGCTTGAAGCGCGCCTTGTCGATGCCGACGAAATAATAGAGCTTGTTGCCCACCTCATCGGGGCGCGAGGCCATGGCCAGCAGACCCGTGGCCTGCGCCATGGCCTCGACGATGAGCACGCCCGGCATGACCGGGCGCACCGGAAAATGGCCCGTGAAGCAGGGCTCGTTGAAGGTGACGTTCTTGAGCGCGATCAGGTAGTCGTTGACCCTGTAGTCGAGCACCTTATCGACCAGCAGAAAGGGATAGCGATGCGGCAGGAGGCTCATCACCTTGTGAATATCCATGGTGGTCATGGATGCCGACGCCTGTCCGGCATCCTGCTCGACCAGCGCGTCTGTCCTTACTTGTGATCCCTCCATCAGGAATCCTCCCGCCCTTGTGTCTGAGTCATTGTTTCGATACAGCTTTCTAGATGTTTGAGTCGGCGCGTCAGCTCGTCGAGATGCCTGAAACGCGCCACGTTGCGCCGCCAGTCGGCGCTGGGCATCGCGGGAATGCCGCTGCTGTAGAGGCCCGGCTCGGTAAAGGAGCGCGTGACCATGGCCATGCCGGTAAAGTGGACATGGTCGCCAATCTCCAGATGGCCCGCCATGCCCACGGCGCCGGCGATGGTGCAGTTGCGTCCGATGCGTGTTGAGCCCGAGATGCCCGTGTTGGCCGCCATGGCGGTATGTTCGCCAATCTCGACGTTATGGCCAATCTGGATGTGGTTGTCGAGCTTGACGCCATTGTGGATCAGGGTATCGCCAATGGCCCCGCGATCGACCGTGGTATTGGCGCCGATTTCGACATCGTCGCCAAGCACCGCGCGTCCCACCTGCGGAATGCGCACCCAGTGTTCGCCATCGCGTGCGAAGCCGAAACCCTCGCGCCCGATAACCGCGCCCGGATGGATGAGCGCGCGTGCGCCGATCTGGGTCTCGGCGCAGAGCGTGACCCGCGCCACCAGACGGCTGTCGGGGCCGATGCACACATCGCG
>JAFGTZ010000172.1 GCA_016938795.1 Chromatiaceae bacterium
GTGCTGAAGCGCTTTGATCCCGAAGAGCGGCTCAAAGGGCTGGATGCCGAGGAGCGACTCAAGGGCCTAGATGCCGAGGAGCGCCTCAAAGGTCTTGACCTGACCCTTATCGAGGCCTGGCTGGCTAAACAGCGACGGGATCACTGAGTCCTGGCTGAGCGCATGCAGGCGGTACGTACCGCGTACCCTTCTGTCTACCTGGCCGATGTGTGATCGGCATCACAACGCGAGGAGGTTCCGTGTCCGTCGAGGCGATTCAGAAACAGCAATCCCGCAAGGCCATCTGTGGCATCTGTCCCGCCGGCTGTTGGGTGGAGGTCGAGTACGACGCCGAGGGTCGGCTTGAGCGGCTGCGCCCCGACCGCGACCATCCGCTCGGCGCCATCTGCACCCTGGGCGAACATGCCAAGGAGATTGTCTACTCCGAGCATCGCCTCAGGCAGCCGCTGCGGCGCACGGGGCCGAAGGGCACCCTGGAGTTCGAGCCCATCAGTTGGGATGAGGCCTTCGCGCTGATGGTCGAGCGGCTCGACGCCATCAAGGCCGAATCCGGCCCCGAGGCCACCGCCATCTACACCGGGCGCGGCAGCTTCGAGCTGGCGATGTGCGATCTCTTTCAGCCTAAGGACGTGGCGGTGTCCTCGGCCTCCAGCGTGCTCTTTCCCTTTGGTTCGCCCAACACCCTGGGCGTGGGCGCGCTCTGCTATGTCTCCATGGCGATGATCGCGCCCCATGTGACCCTGGGCGGCATGTTCATCAACATGTTCTCCGATCTGGAGAACGCCGAGCTGATCCTGGTGTGGGGCGCGAACCCGGCCACCGACTGCCCGCCGCGCGATCTGGAGCGCATTCTGGCCGCGAAGAAACGCGGCGCCGAGGTGGTGGTGATCGACCCGCGGCGCACCCGCACCGCCAAGGCGAGCGAGGCCGAATGGGTGCCGATCCGGCCCGGCACCGATGGCGCCCTGGCCTTGGCGATGGCTGGGGTCATCATCGAGGAAGGGCTCTTCGATGCCGACTTCGTGCGCGACTGGACGCTCGGCTTCGAGGACTTCCGCCGCTATGTGCAGGACTTCAGTCCCGAGGCGGCGGAGACCATCACCGGCGTGCCGGCTGACACCATTCGCCGGCTCGCGCGCCGGCTGGCCCGCGCCAAGGGCGCGAGCCCCGTGATGTACACCGGGCTGGAGTACAGTGATTCCGGGGTGCAGGCCATCCGCGCTACCCTGGTGCTCTGGGCGCTGGCCGGGCAGCTCGACGTGCCGGGCGGGCGCTGCTTCAAGATGCCGGGCAGTGATTTTCCGCCCAACCGTTCGCGACTGCTGGCCAACCCGGACATGGACAAGGCCCTGGGGCGCGAGCGCTTCCCCATCTACAGCCAGTATCGCGGCGAGTCGCACGCCATCGCGTTGCCCGAGTCGGTGCTGGAGGGCAAGCCTTATCGCATCCGCTCGCTCATCGTGCTCGGCGGCTCGCTCATCACCTCCTGGCCCCAGCCGGCGGTGTGGAAGCGGACGCTTGAGGCACTCGACTTTCTGGTGTGCATCGACCGCCAGCTCACCGCCGATTGCGCCTATGCCGATCTGGTGCTGCCCGCCACCACCGGCTTCGAGATCGAGAGCTACATGCGCTACGGCCCCATCTTTCGGCTGCGCGAGCGGGTGATCGAACCCCTGGGCGAGGCGCGCAGCGACTTTCTCATCCTTGCCGAACTGGCTCGCCGGCTCGGGTACGGCGAGCTGTTCCCGCAGGATGAGGCGTCGATCGTGCGCTGTGCGCTCGAAGGCAGCGGCTACAGCCTGGAGGAGGTGCGCGCCGCTGGCGGCTGGGTAAGGCGCGAGACGCCCGAGATGCGCTATCGAAAATGGGAGCACGGTCTGTTGCGCTCCGATGGCCAGCCGGGTTTCGACACCCCCTCGGGCAAGCTCGAAATCGCCTCCAGCATCCTCGCCGCGCATGGCTATGAGGCCCTGCCGGTCTACACCGAGCCCGCCGAGGGGCCGCTCGCCAATCCCGAGCTGGCGAAGGACTATCCGCTGGTGTTCAACTCGGGTGCGCGCGTGACCACTGATTTTCGCTCCCAGCATCACGGCATCCCCGGACTGCTCAAAAAGCGCCCCGAGCCGACCGTGACCCTGCACACGCAGGACGCTGCGGCGCGCGGCATTGCGCATGGCGACCGGGTGCGCATTCGCTCGCCGCGCGGCGCGGTCGAGATGCGCGCCCTGGTCACAGATGACATCATGCCGGGCGCCATCGACGCCAACATGGGCGGTGGCACCCCGGTCGGCCCCGAGGCCTGGCGCAATGCCAACATCAACGAGCTGACCGACATCGAACGCTACGACCCCATCAGCGGCTTTCCCATCTACAAAACCCTGCTGTGCGAGGTGGAGCGCTGCTGA
>JAFGTZ010000173.1 GCA_016938795.1 Chromatiaceae bacterium
AGATTCGCCAACGCCGATTGATAGCTGTCACCGTGCGCCATGCAGCCGGGTAACTCGGGAATCTCACCGACAAACGCTTGGTCAGCTTCGCTCCAGAAAATGATGGTTTCATACTTGAACATCAGCGAATCTCCGTCAAACGATAGCGACAGCCTTCGAGCATGGCAGATGGTACGCGGTGCGTACCCTTCAAGCCGCAAAGCGCAGGATTTCAACCTCGGCGTGTCGCTCCACCGCTGCTTCGGCCTGTTCGTACAGGCGGGCCGCAGTGCGACTGTCCAGGTAGTATTCACCACAGTTCTCACAAACATCGGCCGGAACATCCTTGACCACCACCAGGGTCTCACCGCGTCTCAAGGACACCATCACGGATCCAGGCCGGACCTCGCCATGTTTGCACAGTGCACAGATCATTGTGTTCTCCGGGTCTTGTAATCGTCGCTCCATAAGTTCCGGTCAGGGATATAGACCGTGACCACGATACAATCCTTCGTCGTGGAATCATGAGCAACCACCAGATGAAGCGGGATCTGCTTGGCAAAGGCAAGCAGCAGCATGCTCGGGAAGGGACGATCATCGGGGTACTCGATGATCGGCTCAGCCGTGACCATCGCTTGTTCAACCATGTCCGGTGACAGACCTCGCTCGAACATCCGCTCAAAAGCATGGCGCGAATAGCGAATGCGGGCACAGTTCACGAGGCGATAACCCCATCCAATTTTTCCCGAATCACCGCCCCCAGCTTCTCGCCTTCGGCCAACTGTTCCTCCAGCTTAGACCGCAGCGCCGCGAACCGCTCCACGAACGGCACCTCGTCTTCTTCCACCGCCGCCGCGCCGACATAGCGCCCCGGCGTGAGGACGTGGTTGTGGGCGCGGATCTCCTCCAGCGTCGCCGATTTGCAGAAGCCGGGCACGTCGGCATAGTCGCCCGCGTCCGCCTCACCGCGCCAAGCGTGGTAGGTGTCCGCAATGCGCGCGATGTCCGTATCGGAGAGTTCCTTGCGGGTGCGGTCAACCATGTGCCCGAGCTGGCGGGCGTCGATGAACAGGATCTGACCGCGCCGGTCGCGCAACCCGCCGTTGGCCTTGTTCTTGGCCAGAAACCAGAGACAGGCCGGGATCTGGGTGGAGTAGAACAACTGCCCCGGCAGGGCGATCATGCAATCGACCACATCGGCCTCGACCATCGCCCGGCGGATCTCGCCCTCGCCGGACTGACTCGATGACATGGACCCATTGGCCAGCACCACGCCCGCCGTCCCATTGGGGCTGAGATGGTGCAGGATGTGTTGCAGCCACGCGAAGTTGGCATTGCCGACCGGTGGGGCGCCATAGACCCAGCGCGCATCCTCGCGCAGCTTGTCGCCGCCCCAGTCGGAGATGTTGAAGGGCGGATTGGCGAGAATGAAATCGGCGCGCAGATCCGGCAGCTCATCCTTGCGGAAACTGCCCTCGGCGTTCCAGCGGATGTCGGCCTCGATGCCGCGCACCGCCAGATTCATCTTGGCCAGTCGCCAAGTGGTGTAATTGGACTCCTGCCCATAGATGGCCAGCTCGCCGCCCCGTCCGCCGTGGGTCTCCAGAAAGCGTTCGGCCTGCACAAACATCCCGCCCGAGCCGCAACAGGGGTCATAGACGCGACCCTGAATCTTGCGCTTGGGATCGGGGAACGGCTCCAGCATCTCGACCAGCACCCGCACCACCGAGCGTGGGGTGTAGAACTCGCCGCCGCGCTTGCCCTCCGACCCGGCGAACTGACCCAGAAAGTATTCATAGACCCGCCCTAGCACATCGCGCGCGCGGTCCTGGCTCTCACCCAGAGCGATCCCCGAGATCAGGTCAATCAACTCGCCCAACATCACCGCATCGAGCGCCGGGCGCGCGTACTCCTTCGGCAAAACGCCTTTGAGTCCGGCGTTGACCTGCTCGATGGCGAGCATCGCCTCGTCGATGCGCTTGCCGATGCCGGGCTGCTTGGCGGTGTCCTGAAGATAGGACCAGCGCGCTGCCTTCGGCACCCAAAAGACGTTCTCGGCGGCGTACTCGTCCGGGTCTTCCGCACCCTCGGGATACTCGGCCAGCAACTGCGCGTGCTTGGCCTCGAAGCTGTCGGAGATGTGCTTGAGGAAGATCAGACCCAGCGCGACGTGTTTATAGTCCGACGGCTCCATGTTGCCGCGCAGCTTGTCGGCGGCCTTGAACAGCTCGGCCTCGAAGCCGAGGTCGCCGCCCTTGGTCGCCGTCTTGCCGTTGGTCTTTTTCTCGGCCATGTGTTCAATCCTTGGGGTGAATGTGCGCGGATAGCGGGGTTGAAGCTGAGAACTTGGCCTCAGCACCTGCTGGCAGGCGGGGTGGTGCGCCTGTCTGCAAGTACATCGCTGTCGGCTCGCGGCTGGAAGCCGCTTCCACGGGTGGGATTATCGCCTGTGCAAGCGGCGTTTAGTGGCGAGAACCTCGCGCTATCGCGCGGATGGTCAGCCAACCGCGCTTAGCGCCGTCGATAGAGCAGATCATGCACCCGGTGCCCGAGGCGTTCGCCGCGTTGTTCGAACTTGGTGAGCGGGCGATAGTCGGGGCGGGGGCTGTAGTGGCCTGGACCCGAGAGGTTTTCGAGCGTTTCGACCGCATCGAGCGTCGCGAGCATCTGCTCGGCATAGGGCTCCCAGTCGGTGGCGGCATGAAAAAGGCCGCCGGGGCGCAGACAGCGCTCCAGTTGCGCGATGAGGCGGGCGTTGAGGATGCGGCGTTTGTGATGACGTCGCTTCGGCCAAGGGTCGGGAAAGAAGAGCTGCATCCGCTCCAGACTGGCCGGAGGCAGGCCCTGTTCAAGCACCTCCAGGGCGTCGTGGCGCATGAGACGCAGGTTCTCGATGCCGCGGCGCTCGATCTCCAGCAGCAGGTGGCCGACACCGGGGCGGTGTACCTCGATGCCGAGCCAGTTGTGCTCGGGGTCGGCCTCGGCCATGGCGGCGAGCGACTCGCCGTTGCCAAAGCCGATTTCCAGAACCACGGGCCGCTCGTTGCCAAAGCGGGCGGCAAGGTCAAGCGCTTGCCCGGGCGTCCAGTCGAGCCCGAAGCGCGGCCAGAGCTCGCCAAAGGCGCGCTCCTGGGCCGCAGTCAGTCGCCCCTCGCGCAGTACGAAACTGCGGATGGGGCGCATCAGAAGAAGAGCCCCTCGATCGGCGAGGAGGCCGAGGCGTAGCGCTTGGCGGCCATGCGTCCGGCAAGATAAGCCTCGCGTCCGGCCTCGATGCCCTTGCGCATGGCGCTGGCCATGAGCACGGGATGTTTGGCGGCGGCGATGGCGGTGTTCATCAGCACCCCGTCGCAGCCCAGCTCCATGGCCTCGGCGGCATCGGAGGCGGTGCCCACGCCGGCATCGACGATGATGGGCACCTTGGCGTTTTCGACGATGGTGAGGATATTGAGCGGGTTGCGGATGCCAAGCCCCGAGCCAATGGGCGCGGCGAGCGGCATGACCGCCACGCAGCCCATGGACTCCAGCTCGCGCGCCACGATGGGGTCGTCGTTGGTGTAGACCATGACCTGAAAGCCGTCCTTCACCAGAATCTCGGCGGCCTTGAGGGTGGCCATGACATCGGGAAAGAGGGTTTTCTGATCGCCAAGCACTTCGAGCTTGACGAGCGGGTGTCCATCGAGCAGCTCGCGCGCGAGCTGGCAGGTGCGCACGGCGGTCTCGACATCGTAGCAGCCGGCGGTGTTGGGCAGGATGGTGTAGCGCTCGGGCGGCAGCACCTCCAGGATGTTCGGCTCGTCGCTGTTCTGGCCGATGTTGGTGCGGCGCACCGCAATGGTGACAATCTCGGCGCCGCTCGCCTCGATGGCGCGCGCGGTTTCGTCGAGATCCTTGTATTTACCGGTGCCCACGAGCAGGCGCGAGCGGTATTCCTTGCCGGCGATGAGAAGGGAATCGGAGGTCTGGGTCATGATGGTCGGTGGTCGGTGGTCGGTGGTCGGTGGTCGGTGGTCGGTGGTCAGTGGTCAGTGGTCGGTGGTCAGCCGCCGCCGACGGCCTGGATGATTTCGACGCGATCCTCGGGTGCGATCCGATGGTGCTCGAACTGGCTGCGCGGCACGAGCTCGGCATTCACCTCGACGGCAAGCCGGCGTGCACCGAGCCCGAGTTGTTCGATCAATTGGGTCAGGGTCAGCGCATCGGCCACCTCGGTGGGGGCGCCGTTGAGCGTGATCTGCATGGGTCTGCGCTCTCTTACTGGGATTAACGAACGTGATTGGCGTCCTGGCCAAGCATCTCGGGGGTGACCAAGGTAATGCCGCCCTCGCTGACATAGAAGCCAGCGGCGCGGTCGGCTTCGGCATCGAGACCGATGCGGGCGCCTTCCTCAATCTGGCAGAAGCGGTCGATCACGGCATTGCGAATAATGCAGTGCCGCCCGATGTCCACATCGGGGAGGATGACCGAATCGCTCACCTCGGCGTAGGAGTTCACCCGCACGTTCGAGAACAGCAGCGAGTGACGCACCGTGGCTCCAGAGATGATGCAGCCGCCCGAGACCATGGAGTCAACCGCCATGCCGCGCCGGTCGTCGTCGTCGAAGACGAACTTGGCCGGTGGCAGTTGTTCCTGATAGGTCCAGATGGGCCAGCTCTTGTCGTAGAGGTTGAGAGGGGGCGTGACCCCAATGAGTTCCAGGTTGGCCTCCCAAAAGGCGTCGATGGTGCCCACATCGCGCCAGTAGGCCTGGCCGCCGCTGCGCGGATCGCGAAAGGCATAGGCCATGACCTGATGACTCTCGATCACCGAGGGGATGATGTCTTTGCCGAAATCGTGGCTGGAGGCCACCAGCCCAGAGTCGCGGTTGAGCTGCTCGAAGAGAAAATCGCGGTTGAAGACATAGATGCCCATGGAGGCCAGACAGCGATCAGCCGAACCGGGAATGGGGGTTGGATCAGCGGGTTTCTCCTCGAACCGACACACGCGCTGATCCTCATCGACCGACATGACGCCAAACTCGCGCGCGCGTTCCACATCCACCTCCAGACAGCCCACCGTCATGTCGGCGCCAGTCTCGACGTGATAGGCGATCATGGCGCCATAGTCCATCTTATAGACATGGTCGCCAGCCAGCACCAGGATGTAGTCCGGGTCGTGGTCGCGGATGATGTCGAGATTTTGAAACACCGCATCCGCAGTTCCTGAGTACCAGGAGGTTTCGGCGATGCGCTGCTGCGCGGGCCACAGCTCGACGAACTCGCCAAACTCGCCGCGCAGAAAGCCCCAGCCCTTTTGAATGTGCAGAATGAGCGAGTGCGCCTTGTATTGGGTGAGCACGCCGATGCGCCGAATGCCGGAGTTGATGCAGTTCGAAAGCGGAAAGTCGATGATACGGAACTTGCCGCCAAAGGGCACCGCCGGCTTGGCGCGCCAGGCGGTGAGATGACGCAAACGCGAGCCACGCCCTCCGGCCAGGATCAGCGCCAGGGTGTTGCGCGTCAGGCGGCTGATGAAACGCGGGTTGGACTGTGGCATGAGATCCTCCGGATGGGGCAGGTTCGCGGTGTTTGGATTGGCGTCCTTAATGGTACCATCACGATCGTTCGCCACACCTGTTTCGCGTTGTCGGGGAAAATCGGATAAGAATTCGCCCGAGTGCTCGGATCGGTCTCGCGGGTTTCGGCCTTGCGCGGCCCGGGCACGAGCGGGTGCGACGGCGGGCGTGATCATCCCAACATTCGCGGAGGAACTCCCACGATATGGCCATCCCGACCGCTTCCGCTCAAGCCCTGCCCGAGCCCCTGCGCCGCATTCTCGAGGCGCGTCATCACGATCCCTTCGAGGTTCTTGGCCCGCATGCCGAGGGCGAGCGTCTGGTGGTGCGGGCCTTTCTGCCCCAGGCCGAGACGGCGCGCCTGGTTGAGGCCGATGCCCCCATGCAGCGCATCGAAGGCAGCGACTTCTTTATCTGGGAGGGCGAGCCCGAGGCGCTTCCCGAGCGCTATCGCATCGCCTGGCGCGATGCCGCCGGCGTCGAGCACTGCGCCCACGATCCCTATTGTTTCCCCGAGCAGCTCGGCGACTTCGATCTGCATCTCTTCGGCGAGGGTCGTCACTGGCACGCCTACCGTTTTCTTGGCGCCCATCCGCTGGAGGTGGAAGGTATCAAGGGGGTGCGTTTCGCGGTCTGGGCGCCAAACGCCGAGCGCGTCAGCGTGGTGGGTGATTTCAACGGCTGGGATGGCCGCGCGCATCCCATGCGGGTGCGCGGCGGCGCCGGGGTCTGGGAACTCTTCCTTCCCGGCCTGAGCGCTGGTGAACTCTACAAGTACGAGATTCGCGACCATCACACCCATGTGCATGTCAAGATCGACCCCTATGCGCAGGCCTTTCAGGAGCGCCCCGAGACCGCCGGCTATATCTGCTCGCCAAGCGCCTATCGCTGGCAGGATGCCGAGTGGATGGAGGAGCGCGCACGCCTCAACTGGCAGCATTGTCCGCTCTCGGTCTACGAGGTGCATCTGGGCTCCTGGCAGCAGAGCGCCGATGGCGGCTTTCTCAACTATCGCACGCTCGCCAAGCAGCTCGCCGATCATGTCGAGGCGCTCGGCTTTACCCATATCGAACTCCTGCCCATCACCGAGCATCCGCTCGATGCCTCCTGGGGCTATCAGTGCACCGGCTATTTCGCGCCGACCTCGCGCTTCGGCTCGCCGGACGACTTCCGCTTTTTTGTCGATTATCTGCACCAGCGCGGCATCGGCGTACTGCTCGATTGGGTGCCCGCGCACTTTCCCAAGGACGGTTACGCGCTCGCTCGCTTCGATGGCACGGCGCTCTATGAGCATGCCGACCCGCGCCTTGGCGAACATCGCGACTGGGGCACGCTGATTTTCAATTTCGGGCGCAACGAGGTACGCAACTTCCTGCTCTCGAGCGCGCTCTACTGGCTCGATGAATTCCACATCGACGGGCTGCGCGTCGATGCCGTAGCCTCCATGCTCTATCTCGATTATTCGCGCAATGCCGGTGAGTGGATTCCCAACAAATACGGCGGCAATGAGAATCTGGATGCGGTCGATTTCATCCGCCAGCTCAATGCGGTCACCCACGAGCAGCATCCCGGCTCGCTCATGATCGCCGAGGAGTCCACCGCCTGGCCGGCGGTGTCGCGCCCGACCTATCTCGGCGGTCTGGGCTTCAGCATGAAATGGAACATGGGCTGGATGCACGACACCCTGTCCTACATGGCGAAGGATCCGATCTACCGCCATTTCCATCACGACATGCTCACCTTCGGGCTGCTCTATGCCTTCACCGAGAACTTCGTGCTGCCCTTCTCGCACGACGAGGTGGTGCATGGCAAACAGTCCATGCTCGACAAAATGCCGGGCGACGCCTGGCAAAAATTCGCGAGCCTGCGCCTGCTCTACACCTTCATGTTCAGCTATCCGGGCAAGAAACTGCTCTTTCAGGGCTGCGAATTCGCCCAGGGACGCGAGTGGAATTTCGACGCCGCGCTCGATTGGGATCTGCTCGAACGCCCCCAGCATCAGGGCGTGCAGCAACTGGTCGCCGATCTCAACCAGCTCTATCGCGAGCTGCCTGCGCTGCACGATCTGGACTTCGACAGTAGCGGTTTCGAATGGGTGGATTGCCACGACAACTCGCAGTCGGTGCTGAGTTATCTGCGCAAGGATCGCTCGGGGCGCTCCATCGTTGCCGGGGTGTTCAACTTTACTCCGGTGCCGCGCGAGAACTATCGTATCGGCGTGCCCGAGCCGGGTTTCTATCGCGAGGCGGTCAATTCCGATGCCGAGTCCTATGGCGGCAGCAATGTCGGTAATCAGGGCGGCGTCGAGGCGGAGGCGCTGCCCTGGATGGGTCGCCCCTATTCCATTCCCATCGCGCTGCCGCCGCTCGGCGGGCTGATCTTCGTGCGCGAGCCGCTGGCGCCCGATGTCGAGCAGGACGCCGCCGAGGTCGATGAGACGGAGAGTGCTCCAGTGGCGGCGTCGGGCGCGAATCAGGCCGACACGGATGCCTGAGCACGACGCCATGCGGCTGCGCCAGCGGCTGAACCAGGAAACCGCGCGGCTTGCCTGGGCGGAGTTGCAGCGCTTCTTCGCACAGGGGCGGGTGCTGCGGGTGCGCGGCGGGCTTGATCTGATCGAGATGGCCGTGCGCATGGCGTGCGACGAGGCCGGGGCCCTGGCGCCGGCGCTTGAGAGTGGCGACCTGGCGCGCGTCAGCGACGAGGAGGCGCGCGACTGGATAGGGCGCGATGCCGAGGTCTGGGCCCTGGTGGTCAAGCCCTGGGTGCTGGTGCAGGAGACCTGAGTGCGGATCTGGGTCGATGCCGATGCCTGTCCGCGGGTGATCCGCGATATTCTTTTTCGCGCCGTCGAGCGGGTCGGCGTGCGGCTGACGCTGGTGTCGAACCAGGCGCAGAGCACGCCGCCCTCGCCGCTGATCCAGTCGATCCGCGTGGCGCAGGGCTTCGATGTGGCCGATGCCGAGATTGTGCGTCGGCTCAGCCCGGGCGATCTGGTGATTACCGCCGACATTCCGCTCGCCGCCGAGGTGATCGAACGTGGCGGCCATGCCTTGAATCCGCGCGGCGAGTGCTATACCACTGAAAATATTCGCGAGCGTTTGAACCTGCGCGATTTCATGGATGGTCTGCGCTCCAGCGGCGTGGCGACCGGTGGTCCCTCGGCCCTGGGTCCGCGCGAGCGGCAGGCCTTCGCCAACGCGCTTGATCGTTTTTTGGCGCGTGCGCGATAAATCGCCTTAACCGGAGGTTCCTCTCATGGCTGTGCTGATTCTGGGCTTGTTCCTGTTTCTGGGCACGCACTCGGTCTCGATGGTGCGCCCGAGTCTACGCGAGCAGCTCATCGAGCGGCTCGGCCCCACCCCCTGGCAGGCCGGCTATGCGCTGCTCTCGCTCATCGGCATCCTGCTGGTGGGCTGGGGCTACGCTCTGGCCGGGCAGGCGCCCCTGGTGCTCTGGATGCCGCCGGCCTGGCTGTTTTACCTCAATCTGCTGCTGATGCTGCCGGTGTTCACACTGCTCTTTGCCGCCTATCTGCCGGGGCGCATCCAGACGGCGGTGAAGCATCCCATGCTGCTCGCGGTCAAGATCTGGGCCTTCTCCCATCTGCTGGTCAATGGCGCCCTGGCCGATGTGCTGCTCTTCGGCGCCTTTCTGGCCTGGGCGGTGGCCGAGCGCATTTCGCTGCGCCGTCGGGCGGGGCCGCCCGTGCAGGGCGCGCCAGCGGGACGGCTGAACGACGCCATCGCCCTTATCGGCGGTCTGGTGCTCTATCTGCTGTTTCTGTTCTGGCTGCATGACGCGCTCTTTGGCGTGGCGCCGCTCGGCTGATGGCCCAACAGCGCCTCTCCCAGGCGTACGCGCCAAGCGTGCGCATCCAGACCCAGGCCTTCGACAGCCAGGCTGAGCTTGGCCGGCTGGAATCACTGCATGCCGGCGTGGGGGCGGTGGTGAGCTTTGTTGGTCTGATGCGCGATTTCAACGCGGGGCAGGGGGTCGAGCGGTTGGTGCTGGAGCACTATCCGGGCATGACCGAGAAGGCGCTCACGGCCTTGGCCGAGGAGGCCGCAGCGCGCTGGGAGCTGGCGGGGCTCACACTCATCCATCGCGTGGGCGAACTGCTTCCCGGCGATCCTATCGTCTTCGTTGGGGTGGCGAGCGCGCATCGCGGCGCGGCCTTTCGCGCCTGCGAATTTCTGATCGACGCGCTCAAGACCCGCGCCCCCTTCTGGAAAAAGGAGCGCAGCGCCGAGGGCGAACACTGGGTCGAGGCGCACCCGAGCGATGCCGAGGCGGCCGATCGCTGGGAGTCGGGCGACTGTGAGGGCGACGATTCTGCACACATGGCCCGGGAGCTTGAGGAGAGCGAGCAGCGGTTGCGCGCGCTCATCAACGCCACGCCCGACATCATCTGTTTCAAGGACGGCCAGGGGCGCTGGCTGGAGGCCAACGAGGCCGATCTGGAGCTGTTCGCGCTGAGTCATGTCGCCTATCGCGGCAAGACCGACCGGGAGCTGGCCGAGGACACCCATCCCATCTATCGTCATGCCTTTCTCAACTGCGAGGCGAGCGATGAGGCCGCCTGGCAGGCCGCCCGGCTGTCGCGCGCCGAGGAGGTTATTCAGCGCCCGGATGGGGTGCGCAAGGTCTACGACGTCATCAAGGTGCCGATCTTCGAGCCCGACGGTAGCCGCAA
>JAFGTZ010000174.1 GCA_016938795.1 Chromatiaceae bacterium
CACCCTGGCCGCCGCCTATGTGGGTGGCGATCCGCGCGCGCTGGATACGGCGAAGGGGCCGGACAAATGACGCCGCTCCTCTACGCCGGCGCCGGTATCGCGCTCTTTTCGCTGGGGCTCTGGGGCTTTCTGGTGCAGGCCGCGCTGCTGCGCAAGCTGATCGCGTTCAACATCATGGGCAGTGGCGTCTTCCACCTGCTGATCGCCATTGCCGAGCGCGGCGAGCAGCCGCCCGATCCGGTGCCGCATGCGCTGGTGCTCACCGGCATCGTGGTGGCGGTGAGCGCCACGGCGCTTGCGCTCGCCATGGGGCGGCAGCTCGGGGAGGAACAGGAGCATGAGTAGCCTGGCGCTGGCCGTTACCCTGCCCCTGCTCGGCGCGCTGCTGGCCACGCTCTGGCCGGGCCGCGCCCAACCGCTTGGGCTCGCGGCCTCGCTCCTCACCGCGCTGGCGAGCGCCTGGGTCATCGCCGAGGTCTGGCAGGCTGGAGCGCTGCGCCTTGAACTCGGCGGCTGGTCGGCGCCGCTCGGCATCGCGCTGGTGGCCGATGGCTTCTCCGCCGCCTTCCTTGGCCTGAGCGCCCTGGTCGCCCTGGGCAGCGGACTCTATGCCTCGACCTATTTCAGTACGCGCGAGATGCAGGCGCGCTTCTGGCCGCTGTGGCTGCTGCTGTGGGCGGCGCTCAACGCACTCTTTCTGGCGGGCGATTTCTTCAATCTTTATGTCACCCTGGAGCTTCTAGGGCTCACTGCGGCGGCGCTCGGCGCACTCGGGGCCACACCCGAGGCGTTGCGCGCGAACCTGCGCTATCTGCTTATCGGGCTGCTCGGTTCGCTGACCTATCTGCTCGGCGTGACGCTCATCTATATCGCCCACGGCACTCTGGATCTGGCGCTCGTCGGGGCGGCGATCACTGCCGGGCCAGTCGATGCCACGGCGCTTGCGCTCATGACGCTGGGGCTTGCGCTCAAGGCCGCGCTCTTTCCACTGCATGGCTGGCTGGCGCCGGCACATGCCAATGCCCCGGCCCCGGTGAGCGCGGCGCTCTCGGCGCTGGTGGTCAAGGCGGCCTTTTATCTGATCGCGCGGCTCTGGCTCGATGTGTTCGCGCCGCTCATCACGCCCTGGGCGGCCAGCCTCATGGGTCTGCTGGGTGCGGGGGCCGTGCTCTGGGGCTCCTGGCGGGCCTTGCGCGCCGAACAGCTCAAGGTGCTGGCCGCCTATTCAACCGTGGCCCAGATCGGCGCCCTCTGTCTCTTTCTGCCGCTGCTTCAGGGGCTGCCGGCAGGCGCGGCGCGCGAGCAGCTCGTCGCGGCCCTGGTGCTCATGGCGCTCACCCACGGGCTCGCCAAGTCGGGGCTCTTTCTGGCGGCTGGACTGGTGCAGCGCGCGGCGGGACACGATCGCATCGCCGAGCTCGGCGGCACCGCGCAGCGTCTGCCGGCCACCACCTTCACCCTGGGGCTGGCCGGCGCGGCGCTCATCGGGCTGCCCCCGAGCGGGGCCTTTATCGGCAAGTGGCTGCTGATCGAGGCGGCGCTCGAGCGCGGTCAGTGGTGGTGGGTGGTGGTGCTCGCGCTCGGCACCCTGCTCTCGGCGGCCTATGTGTTTCGGGTGCTGAGCCGCGCCTTTAACCAGGATCCCACGCCCGGGCGCTTTGTCAGCGAGGCGCGCACCGAGCTGCCGGCGCTGCTGCTCGCGCTGCTCGCGACTGCGGGCCTGGGGCTCGCGAGTGCGCCGCTATGGCGTTTGCTGGGAGTCGCTCCCTCATGACGCTCGCCTCCCTGCTTCCCGTCGCCATCATTCTCAGCTCGCTGATCCCCGGTCTGGCCATCTTTCTGGTTCGGGAGGAGAGCCACCTGCTGCGCGGCCTGCTCAACATGGCGGGCGCCCTGACCAAGCTGGCCCTGGTTGGCGTGCTCATCTGGGGCGTCTATCACGGCCATGTCTACGAGGCGCGTCTTGCGCTCGCCCCGGGGCTTGAGCTGGTGCTCTCGGCGGATGCGCTCTCGGTGCTCTTTGTGAGCCTCTCGGCGCTGCTGTGGCTGGTCACCACGGTCTATGCCATCGGTTATCTGGAACATTCACCAAACCGCAGCCGCTTTTTCGGCTTCTTCAGCCTCTGTGTCTCGGCCACGGTGGGCATTGCGCTCGCGGGCAATCTACCAAGCTTCGTCATCTTCTACGAACTCCTCACCCTGGCCACCTATCCGCTGGTGGCCCACCGGGGCACGCCCGATGCCGTGCGCGGGGCGCGCATCTATCTTGCCTACACCCTGAGCGGCGGGGTGGCGCTGCTGATCGGGGCCATCTGGTTGCAGAGTCTCTCGGGGCCGCAGGATTTCACCCAGGGCGGCTATCTGAGCAACCTCTCCGAGGCGCACCGAGGCGCGCTCATCGCCATCTTCGCGCTGCTGCTCGCGGGGCTTGGCGTCAAGGCGGCCCTGGTGCCGCTGCACGGCTGGCTGCCGCAGTCGATGGTGGCGCCCGCGCCGGTGAGCGCGCTGCTGCATGCCGTGGCGGTGGTCAAGGCGGGCGCCTTCGGCATCGTGCGTCTGGTCTATGACGTCTATGGCGTCGAATTCGCCCATGCGCTGGGCCTGCTCGGCCTGCTGGGGGCGCTGGCGAGCCTCACCATTCTCTACGGCTCGCTGCGCGCGCTCGCGCAGGATGGACTCAAGAAGCGGCTCGCCTATTCGACCGTGAGTCAGGTGTCCTACATCGCGCTGGGCGCGTCCATCCTTGGCCCGGTCGCCACCATCGGCGGGCTGGTGCATCTGGTGCATCAGGGCATCATGAAGATCACGCTCTTTTTCTGCGCCGGCAACTATGCCGAAACCCTGGGGGTGCATCGGGTCAGCGAGATGGACGGCGTGGGACAGCGCATGCCCCTGACCACCCTGGCCTTCAGTCTGGGCGCGCTGGGGATGATCGGCATCCCGCCCATCGCAGGCTTTGTGAGCAAGTGGTATCTGGGGCTGGGCGCAATCGAGGCACAGGCGCACTGGGTGCTGCTCATTCTGGCCCTGAGCAGTCTGCTCAATGCCGCCTATTTTCTGCCGATTCTCTATCGCGCCTGGTTCCGTCCCGCGCCCGCCGCCTGGCCAGAGGAATCGCCAAGACGCGGGCGTTTCGAGACCCAGGGCGCGCTGCTGTGGCCACCGCTGATCACCGCCGCCTTCTGCCTGCTCGCCGGACTGCTGGCCGCCGCGCCCTTCAGTCCGCTCGAATGGGTCGAGCTGATCGCGCGGAGGGAATATCCATAATGCTCTGGCTCTTGCCCCTGGTCGGTCTCTGGCCGCTGCTCGGCGCGGCGCTGGTCCCTGTGCAACGCCTCTGGTGGCTGCCGGCATTCGGCGCCCTGCCCGCACTGGCCGCCGCACTCCTGGCGCCGCTCGACAGCTCGCTGGAGCTGCCCTGGCTGCTGCTTGGCACCAGGCTCGGGCTGGACGAGCTCGGGCGTGTCTATCTGCTCTTCACCGCCCTGCTCTGGACGGTTGCCGGAATCCATGCCGCCTGTGAGATGCGCGGACAGCGTCACGGGCGGCGCTTCGCCATCTTCTTTCTGCTCGCCATGAGCGGCAACCTCTGGCTGATCGTGGCGCAGGATCTGGTGAATTTCTATCTCGGCTTCGCACTCATGGGGCTGGCATCCTACGGGCTGGTCATCCACGGCGGCACGCCGGCCAATCTGCGCGCGGGTCGGGTCTATCTGGTCATGGCGCTCTTTGGCGAGGTGGCGCTCTTTGCCGCCCTGGTGCTGATCGCGCAACATCTGGGCACAGTGGCGCCAAGCCCCGAGGGTCTGGCCGGACTTGATGACCTGAGTATCGGCCTGCTGCTGCTCGGATTGGGCGTCAAGGCGGGCATGGCGCCGCTGCATCCGTGGCTGCCGCTTGCGCATCCGGCCGCGCCCATTGCGGCCAGCGCGGTGCTGAGCGGCGCCATGATCAAGGTCGCCCTGCTCGGCTGGCTGCGCCTGCTGCCCATCGGCGTCGAGCCGCTGCCCGAGTGGGGTACGCTGCTCACGACAGCCGGTCTGGTCACCCTGGGGCTCGCGCTGCCGGTTGGGCTGGTGCAGTCTGATCCCAAGGTCATCCTGGCCTATTCGAGCGTCGCCAAGATGGGCTTTCTCATCCTCATGCTCGGCGCGCTGCTCGCCGAGCCCGCACTGGCGCCCCTGGGCGTGGCGGCACTGGGGCTCTATGTCGCCCATCATGCGCTGGTGAAGGGCGGGCTCTTTCTGGGGCTGGGTCTGCGCAAATCGGCCAGCCGCGCCCAGCCGCTGGTGCTTGCCGGGCTGGGTCTGCTGGCGCTCGCCCTGGCCGGCGCGCCGCTGACCAGCGGGGCGGTGGCCAAGGATGCCATCAAGCCGCTGCTTGCGAGCGCCCAGTGGCCCTGGATCGCCACCGCCGTGGGGCTCTCGGCGCTTGCCACCACGCTGCTCATGGCGCGTTTTCTCTGGGTGGCGATCCGCATCGAGCGCCACCCCCTGCCCGGCTATGGCGTGCCGGGAGCGGCCTGGGGGCTGCTGCTGGGGCTGGTGGCGGCCTTTCCCTTGGTGCTCGGCGCTCCGGCCTCCTGGGTGGGCGATCCCGCCACGCTCATTCCGGGGGTGTTGCTCGCGCTGGGCGTGCTCATGCTCACGCGTCTGTGGCCGGCGCTGGCCCGCGCCTTCATCAACCGCATACCACCCGGCGATCTGCTGGCGCTCATCACGCCGCTCGGACGCTGGGCGCAGGCGCTCTGGCGTTCGCTTGCGCCCTGGCTTCGGGCCGGCCGCCAAGACCTGGCCGCCGCGCTCGCGCGGCTCGCGCGCGCCCTCTTCGAGCACCCAGCACCCGACCCCGAACGCCTCTTGCGACACTGGCCAGTCATCGGCACGCTTTGGCTGGCCATGGGCGCCCTGCTCCTGATCGCATTCCTCGCGTAAGGCTGGCGCGGCGCACGCCTGCCCGCTAAAGTTCAACATCATGAAAAATACGCGCCAGACAACAGCATCCGAGCGGCACGACACCAGCCCGCCTCCATGCGATGGCGAAGAGCGCTATCGTCTCTTCTTCGAGCAATCGAGCGACGCCATGATGACCTTGGCGCCGCCCACCTGGCGCTTCAGCTCAGGCAATCCGGCGGCCTGTGTCATCTTTGGTGTGCGCGACGAGGCCGAGTTCGTCACCCTCGGCCCCTGGGATCTATCGCCACCCCTTCAGCCCGATGGAAGGCCTTCGTCGGACAAGGCGCAAGAGGCCATCGAGACGGCCCTGCGCGAGGGCTCGCACACCTTTAGCTGGGTACACCGCACCCGCGACGGACGCGATTTTCCAACCATGGTGCGCCTCACGCGCATGAGCGTCGGGGGCGAGGTGTTACTCCAGGCCATCGTGCGCGACATCACGGCCCAGCGCGAGGCCGAGCAGGCGCTGCGCACCGAGCGCGATCTCTTCTCAGCCGGACCGGTCTGCATCATGGAGTGGGGCGTCACCCCACACTGGCCGGTGCATCAGGTCTCCAGCAATGTGTCGAGCGTGCTCGGCTACAGCGCCGAGGAGATGATGGCGCCGAGCTTTCGCTTCGCCGAGCTGATTCATCCAATGGATGTGGAGCGCATCTCGCGCGAGGTGCTCGAATACATCGCGCGGGGCGAGGACAGTTTCGAGCAGTCCTACCGCCTGCGCCACAAGGATGGCGACTATCGCTGGTTCTATGACTTCTCGCGCCTGACCCATAACCCGGCTGGTGAGGTCGAGCGGATCCGCGGCTATCTCTTCGATCAGTCGCGCATGAAGGAGGCCGAGGCGGCGCTCGATCAGGAACGTCAGCGTCTGGAGGATATTCTCAGGGGCACCCGCGCCGGAACCTGGGAATGGAATGTCCAGAGCGGCGAGGTGGTCTTCAACGAACGCTGGGCCGACATCATCGGCTACCGCCTTGCCGAGCTGGCCCCGCTCTCGATCAACACCTGGCTGGAGCGCACCCATCCGGATGATCTGGCCACCAGCCGGCAACGGCTGGAGCAGCATTTCCGGGGCGAGCTGGCGGACTACGACTGCGATCTACGTGTTCGGCACCGAGATGGGCGCTGGATCTGGGTGCAGGATCGCGGCAAGGTGGTGACCTGGACCCGCGACGGCAAACCGCTCCTGATGCGCGGCACCCACCTCGACATCAACGACCGCAAGCAGGCCGAGCAGCGCCTCAAGCTCGCCGCCAGCGTCTTCACCCATGTGCGCGAGGGCATCGTCATCACCACCGCCGATGGCGCCATCATCGACATCAACGCCGCCTTCACCCAGATCACCGGCTACAGCCGCGAGGAGATTCTCGGCCAGAATCCGCGCATGCTCCAGTCCGGGCGCCAATCGCGCGCCTTCTATGCCGAGCTGTGGCGCTCGCTCATCGACCAGGGCTACTGGTCGGGCGAGCTGTGGAACCGGCGCAAGAACGGCGAGCTCTACGCGGCCATTCTCACCATCAGTGCGGTGCGCGACGATCAGGGGGTCGTGCTGCGCTATGTCGGACTCTTCTCCGACATCACCCAGATCAAGCAGCATCAGCACCAGCTCGAACATCTGGCGCACTACGACGCGCTCACCACCCTGCCCAACCGGGTGCTGCTCGCCGAGCGCCTCCAGCAGGCCATGGTGCAGGCCCGCGCCAAGCGCAGGGAGCTGGCGGTGGTCTATCTCGACCTGGACGGCTTCAAGGCCATCAACGATTGTCACGGCCATCAGATTGGAGACCAACTGCTGGTGGCCCTGGCCGCACGGATGCGCCAGGAGCTGCGCCAGGGCGACACCCTGGCGCGGCTTGGCGGCGACGAGTTTGTCGCCGTGCTGGTGGATCTGGCCGACCGCGACACCACCGACCATCTGCTCAACCAGTTGCTTGGCGCGGTCAATCAATCGACCCGCATGACCGAACTCAACCAGCGGGTGACCGTCAGCATTGGTGTCACGCTCTATCCGCAAGCCGAGGAGGTGGACGCCGATCAGCTTCTACGCCAAGCCGATCAGGCCATGTACCAGGCCAAGCTCGCGGGCAAGAACCGCTTCTACTATTTCGACACCGAACATGATCGCAACGCGCGCGGTCGCCACGAAAGCCTGGAGCACATCCGTCAGGCCCTGGCGCATGGCGAGTTTCGGCTCTACTACCAGCCCAAGGTGAACATGCGCAGCGGACGGGTGGTGGGCGCCGAGGCGCTGATCCGCTGGCAGCATCCCGAGCGCGGCCTGCTGCCGCCGGCCGTTTTTCTGCCCGCCGTTGAAGATCACCCGCTCGGGGTCGAACTCGGCGACTGGGTCATCGACACCGCGCTCGCCCAGATCGACGCTTGGGGTGCGGCTGGGCTTGGTCTCCCGGTCAGCGTCAATATCGGCGCGCGCCAGTTGCAGCAACCCAACTTCGTAAAACGCCTGGGCGAACTGCTGGCGGCCCACCCCAGTGTGAGCCCCTCGCGCTTTGAGCTGGAGGTGCTCGAAACCAGCGCCTTCGAGGATATTTCGCGTATCTCGCAGGTGATCGCCGAGTGTCGCGCGCTCGGCGTGGCGGTGGCGCTCGATGATTTTGGCACCGGCTACTCGTCCCTCACCTACCTCAAGCGGCTGCCGGTCGATGTGCTCAAGATCGACCAGAGCTTCGTGCGCGACATGCTCGACGACCCCGAGGACCTGGCCATCGTGGAGAGCGTGCTGGGTCTCTCGGTGGCCTTTCGACGGCGGGTCATCGCCGAGGGTGTCGAGAGCGAGGCGCATGGCGAGCTGCTGCTGCGGCTCGGCTGCGACCTCGCGCAGGGCTACGGCATCGCGCGCCCCATGCCGCCCGAGGCCATTCCCGACTGGATTGACGCTTGGCGCCCCCCTGTCGCCTGGCGCCAGTGCTCGACCATTCAGCGCGAATCGCTGCCGCTCATTCATGCCATCGTCGAGCACCGCGCCTGGCTGGGCGAACTGAGCCGCACCATCGAAGGCGAACAGGTCGCGCCCTCCCTGCATCGGCTGCATGACTGCCGGTTTGGCGAATGGCTCGATCAGCTCAAGGCCGACAGCCAACCGCCGAGTTCCGCAATCCAGTCAATCGACGCCCTGCACCGCGAGCTGCATGCACTTGGCGACGCGCTTCTGGCCCTGAATGCGGAAGGGAACAGCGCAGAGGCGCATGCGCGTCTGAACAACCTGCGCGCGCTCAGCGATGATCTTTTGCGCGCGGTGCAAGCCTTGCTGCGTGCATCCCCTTGAATGCCCGCCTGTTCCCGGAGAGCCCGATGAACGCCATTGCCCAGAAACCCATCCGTTATCGCTCCAGTCGCCGCCTCTTCGGCTGGCCGCTAATCGATATCGCCATCGGCCCTGACCCCGAACGTGGCGAATGGCGCGGCACGGCGCGCGGCATCCTCGCCATTGGCGATATCGCCACCGGCTGGATTGCCACCGGCGCCCTGGCGCGGGGCGGCCTGGCCATCGGGGGACTGGCCACCGGACTCATTGCCTTTGGCGGGCTCTCGCTGGGTCTGGTGGGTCTCGGCGGACTGGCGCTTGGCGGGCTGGCCCTGGGCGGGGTGGCCGTCGGCGCGCTTGCACTCGGCGGCGCAGCCAGCGGTGGTGTGGCCATCGGCGGCGCGGCGCTTGGCTATTACGCCTATGGAGGCGCGGCCTATGGCGCAGCCGTGATTTCAGCCCTGCACCAGGATCCCGCCGCCATCGCCTTTTTCGAGCAGTGGCTGCCCGTCATCCCCCTGCCCTAGTGCGCGGCCAGCACCGTGGCCGCCAGCGCCTGCTGAATGGCGGTCACGTTCTCGCTGCCGCGCAGCTCCTTCACGATGGGCAGGGCCTCGCTGCCGACCCAGAGCTTCAGCTCGGCATCGAGGTCGAAATGGCCGGCGGTCTCGACGGCAAAGCGCGTGATGGATTTGTAGGGGATGGAGAGATACTCGACCTTGCGCCCGGTCAGGCCCTGCTTGTCGATCAGCATGAGGCGGCGATCGGTGAAGACGAACTGGTCGCGCACGAACTGAAAGGCCAGCTCAACCCGCTCGTCTGGGGCCAGAATGGGCGCCAGTTTGCGCTGAATCTCCTCCACATCGACGCTGGAGGCGTTGCCGATGAGTCCGCTCAGAAGTCCCATGAGAATCTCCGCTTGATGGATACCAATCTCAGATGGATTTTTCGGTGAGGGCTGGGGAATAGAGATGGAGGGATTTACGGCGCCCCCTGCCATCACCCAGCCCAAAGCGTCCCGGGAAAACCCAAAACAGCTGTGCAATTGGTTCAGGCTGTTTTGAACAGCGACCAAACCTCGCGGAACTGCGCGTCGCTCGAATCGCCCAGCCACTCGAAGCCGACCGAATCGGTGCAGACCACCTGCACGCCGCCCTGGCGCATCCGGTCGAGCACATTGCGCTTGTAGTCCGGCTTGCGCGAGATGATGGCGTCCTCGGGCACAAACACCTGATAGCCCCAGCGTTGCAGACCCGAGACGGTTTGCAGGATGCAGATATGCGCCTCCATGCCCACCACCACCAGCTGACGGCGGTCGGGATGCGAGGAGATGTTGCGCTCGAAACCGGGCGCGGTGCAGCAGGAAAAGGCGGTCTTCTCGGTTGGCTCATGCACGCGCGGCATATTGGCGCCGATGGCCTCGATGATGGGACCGAGCCCCTTGGAGTTGTGCTGGGTGGCGATGACCGGAATGTCGAGAATCTTGGCCGCCGAGATCAGGCGGTTGATGTTGCCCACCACCAGCTCGCGCTCATCGGGCGGCATGGCGGCGGCGAGCCGCTCCTGGGCGTCGATGATGAGCAGCTGCGAGAAGGCGCGCTGGCAGAGCGGCAGTTGGGCATGATGGATGCTCATGAAGGGTCCTCCGTCTTG
Source organism: Chromatiaceae bacterium (assembly GCA_016938795.1). GTDB lineage: Bacteria > Pseudomonadota > Gammaproteobacteria > Chromatiales > Chromatiaceae > Marichromatium. The sequence continues at coordinate 9,871 of JAFGTZ010000174.1, forward strand.
TTGTGATTCTCAATCCCCCACGACGGGTGAGGGATCGACGGAGTGTGCGCCGAGACGGCGGCGAAAGGCAAGAATCGAGGCGGCTTGCCTAAAACTCGAAGGTCTCGGGCTCGGGCGCGTTAAGAAGCGCGGGAACCTCGGTTTCGAACAGGGCAACACGCTCGAAACGATCGCCCGCCACCCGCGTGATGAGCAGCGCCTCCATGGCCGGCGCCGTGCCGAGGATGCAAAACAGCCGACCGCCGATGGCGAGCTGCGCCTGGAGCCGGGCCAGGGGCGCCTCGGTTGGCAGCGAGCCGGTGAGCGCGATGGCATCGAAGGGGGCCTCGTCGGGGGCACCGGCCAGACCGTCGCCGCAGCGAATCTCGACCTGCTCGATCGCCTGTTCCGCCAGGCGCGCGCGCGCGCGCTCGGCCAGCACCGGATCGAGCTCCAGACTCAGCACCGAGGCCCCCAGGCGGCTGAGACAGGCGCTCAGATACCCGCTGCCGGCGCCAATCTCCAGCACCCGCTCCTCGGGGCGCACCGCGAGCGCCTGCAACAGATGCCCTACGACCTTGGGGGCCAGCATGCGGCTTGTCTCACCGAGCGGAATCTCGATATCGGCATAGGCCAGCCCGCGATAGGCGTCAGGTACGAAGGCCTCGCGCGGCACCTCAGCCATGGCCTCGAGCACCCGCTCATCGAGCACATCCCAGGGCCGAACCTGCTGCTGGATCATGTTGAAACGGGCCAGATCAAGCGAATTGTCCATCATCGTGTCGTGTCCTCCGTATCCGCGCCCGCCAAGGGCAAACAAGGCGCGCAAATGCGCCTGTGCGGATAACGCATGATTGTTTAGTGAGGGTGGAGCCGCTGCCGCGCATGCGCGGCAAATCTGGCTGAGGCTACTGACTTTGGCGTATCGCGGCAAGCATCCCGCGCTATTCCGAAACCTGCATATAACCCTGTCCGCGCACCCCTTGCAGCAGCGTATCCACATCCTCGGTGGGCACCCCGAGCATCTCCAGGGTCTCGGCCCCGAGGCGCAGACTGCTCTCGATGGCCTCGGGATAGGCGCGCGTGGCGCCGGCGCGGATGAGGATGGCGCAGGCCTCCAGATCGCGCGCGCGGACAATCACCGGCACCTGGGGATAGGCCGCGCGGATGTGCGAGACCGCACGCAGCGCCGAGGCGCCATGGTCAATGGTGAGCACCACCAGGGCGGCGCTCTCGACCTCGGCAGCGGCCAGAAGCTCCATGTCGCCGATGTCGCCATAGAAGACCGCGCGCCCGTCGCGCTCGCCGCGCTCGACATTGACAGGGTTGGTGTCGAAGGCGATGAAGGGAATCTGGTTAGCCTCCAGCAGGGTGGCGATGGTGTGCCCCACCCGTCCATAGCCCGCGATCACCACCCGCCCCTGGGGCGCCACGCCGGTGGACTCGAAGTCGAAGCAGCGCGTCGCGCCGGCGCGCCGCTCCAGACGGCGCACCAGATGATCGCCAAGCCGCACCAGCAGCGGGGTGAGCAGCATGCCCACCGAGATGACGCTGACCGCCACGGCAAAGGTGGCGTCGTCGATGACCCCAAGCACCTTGGCCGCGCCAAAGAGCACGAAACCGAATTCGCCGCTCTGCGCGAGCA
>JAFGTZ010000175.1 GCA_016938795.1 Chromatiaceae bacterium
CCCAACTGGCCGCCGTCACGCAGGTGGGCGTATCGTCTGCGATATCGTTTGACTTGCAGACCGTCACGCGCTTGCCGCGCGTGACCGACTCGGAGCGGGCAAGGTTGAGGGCGCTAAGCAGATCGTTGCTCAGGGTGGCGGCGCGATTGTTGCGAATCACGCTCTGAAAGCTTGGAACGGCGATGGTGGTCACAATGGTCACGATGGCCAGCGTGACCATGAGTTCAAGCAGCGTCACGCCACGTTGAACCCGCGCCGAACCCGAGCGCTGCACAGCGGCCCTGAGCCGCCTGAAACCTGGGGACATGAGGGATTTCCTGACTGATCGTTTACGAAAAATGACAATCTTTTCGTGTATTTGCGAGCATTTTGTCTGCTTACACCAGAGTGTAGACGAGCTGTCGGATTTGTGGGGGCGGAATGTCCATAATCTTTTAGGAAAATCACCCAGGCACCCCAGGCCGACCCCGGCGCGACAAGGCGACTCCAGGCGCGAGGCTGCCGCCGGGCGCGCGTCCCGCTATACTGCGCCCTCCCGGTCGCTTACCAACCACACCCAGCGCGTTGAACCGGGCGCGCGCCAAACGACAACAGAGACGAGGACAACAAATGCATAACGGCACCACCATTACCCAGTTCATCATCGAGGAGCAGCGTCGCGTGGCAGGCGCCACGGGCGACTTTACCTCGCTGCTGAACGACATCGTGACCGCCTGCAAAGTCATCAGCAACATGGTGAACCACGGCGCCCTGGTGGGCGTGCTCGGCAGCGCCGAGAGCGAGAACGTGCAGGGCGAGACCCAGAAGAAGCTCGACGTGCTCTCCAACGAGGTCTTCCTCCAGTCGAACGAATGGGCCGGCCACCTCGCCGCCATGGCCTCGGAGGAGATGGACGACATCTATCCCATCCCCGCACGCTATCCGCGCGGCAAGTACCTGCTCACCTTCGACCCGCTCGATGGCTCCTCCAACATCGACGTGAACGTCTCGGTCGGCACCATCTTCTCCATCCTGCGCCGCGATGACGCCGCCACCGATCCGAGCGAGCGCGACTTTCTCCAGCCCGGCACCCGGCAGGTGGCTGCGGGCTATGCGCTCTACGGCCCCTCGACCATGATGGTGCTCACCACCGGCAACGGCGTGAACGGCTTCACGCTCGACCAGAACATCGGCGAGTTCATCCTCACCCACCCCAACATGACCATTCCCACCGATACGCGCGAATTCGCCATCAATGCCTCCAACATGCGCTTCTGGGAGGCGCCCGTGAAGCGCTATGTGCAGGAGTGCCTCGACGGCAAGGAGGGGCCGCGCGGCGAGGACTTCAACATGCGCTGGATCGCCTCCATGGTGGCCGAGGTGCATCGCATCCTCACCCGTGGCGGCATCTTCATGTATCCCATGGACTCGAAGATGCAGGCCAAGGGGCAGGGCGGCAAGCTGCGCCTGCTCTATGAGGCCAACCCCATGTCCTTCATCGTCGAGCAGGCGGGCGGCGCCTCCATTACCGGAACCGAGCGCATCATGGATCTGCAACCCGAATCACTGCACCAGCGGGTACCGGTCATTCTGGGCTCGAAGAACGAAGTGGAGCGCGTGCAGGGCTATCATCAGGCGGGCTGAGCTTTAAGTTCCGTAGGGTGCGCATTGCACACCGTTCCGTCAGTCTGCGAGCCTTGCGGACGGTACGCGGTGCGTATCCTATATGCTCTCCCGTCAAACGCCAGGCGCAAGACCCGTGGAAGCGGCTTCCAGCCGCGAGCTGACGGCGATGCGTTGGCAGACAAGCGTCCCACTGCGCCAATCGGCAGGCGTTGAGGCCAGGTTCTCAACCTCGGCGCGGGGTTCTCGCGGCTGGAAGCCGCTTCCACAGGCGGTTTTC
>JAFGTZ010000176.1 GCA_016938795.1 Chromatiaceae bacterium
AACAGATGCGGCAGAACCTCCTCAAAGCGCGAGGCGAAGTGGACCTTGAGTCCCTTGCGCACGTGCTCGGGCACCTCATCGAAATCGCCCTGGTTGTCGGCGGGCAGGATGATCTCCTTGATGCCGGCGCGACGCGCGGCGATGAGCTTTTCGCGGATGCCGCCGACCGGGAAGACCTCGCCGGTGAGGGTCAGCTCGCCGGTCATGGCGATGCGGCGCACCGGCGCGCTGCGCGCGAGCGAGAGCAGCGCCGAGGCCATGGTGATGCCCGCCGAGGGGCCATCCTTGGGGGTGGCGCCCGCTGGAACATGGACGTGGATGAAGGACTTCTCGAAGAATGCCGGGTCGATGGCGAAGTCGCGCGCGTGGCTGACCACGTAGCCGTAGGCAATCTCGGCCGATTCCTTCATGACATCGCCAAGCTGCCCGGTGAGCTTGAAGCCGCGATTGAAGGAGTGGGTGCGCGCGGCCTCGATCGAGAGCGTCGCCCCGCCCATGGCGGTCCAGGCCAGCCCGGTGACCACACCCGGCCCCGAGAGCTTGCGCTCGTCGCGAAAGACGGGGCTGCCGAGATAGTTCTTGAGCACCGTCCGGTCGATGGTGATCGGCGTCTCCTCGCCCTCCAGCAGACGCACCGCCACCTTGCGCACGATCTTGCCGAGCTGCTTTTCAAGCCGGCGCACCCCGGCATCGCGCGCATAGCCCTCGATGAGCGCGCGCAGGGTGCGGGTGTCGAGCCGAACCGCGTTGCGCGCCAGACCGGCCCGCTCGATCTGGCGCGGCAGCAGATATTTTTTGGCGATCTGGAGCTTTTCCTCGGCGATGTAGCCCGAGAGCTTGATGACCTCCATGCGATCGAGCAGCGGCCCCGGAATGCTGTCGAGCTGATTGGCGGTGCAGACAAAGAGCACCTTGGAGAGGTCGAAGCGCAGATCGAGATAGTGATCGAGAAAATCGGTGTTCTGCTCGGGGTCGAGCACCTCCAGCAGCGCCGAGGCCGGATCGCCATGGTAGGAGGCGCCAATCTTGTCGATCTCGTCGAGCATGATGACCGGGTTGGCGGTGCCTGCATCCTTCATGGCCTGGATGAACTTGCCCGGCATGGCGCCAATGTAGGTGCGCCGATGGCCCTTGATCTCGGCCTCGTCGCGGATGCCGCCCACCGAGAAGCGATAGAAGCGCCGCCCAAGCGCATCGGCGATGGAGCGCCCGATGGAGGTCTTGCCCACCCCAGGCGGGCCGACCAGCAGGATAATGGAGCCGGCGATGGCGCCCTTGTGGATGCCGACCGCGAGGAACTCCAGGATGCGCGATTTCACATCCTCCAGCCCGTAGTGGTCGCGATCGAGGATGCGCCGCGCGCGCTTCAGGTCGAGCTTGTCGCTGGAGTGCTGGCCCCAGGGCAGGAGCGTGATCCAGTCGAGATAGTTGCGCGTGACCGAGTACTCGGGTGAGCCGGTTTCGAGGATGCGCAGCTTGTCCATCTCCTCCTCGACCCGCTTGCGCGCCTCCTCGCTGAGCGTCAGCGCCTCCAGCCGCTCCTGGAAGCGGTCGAGTTCGGCGGTGCGGTCATCCTTGGCAATGCCGAGTTCCTTCTGGATGGCCTTGAGCTGTTCGCGCAGAAAGAACTCGCGCTGCTGCTTCTGGATCTTTTCCTCGACCGTGCGACGGATCTTCTGCTGGGCGCGCGCCAGCTCCAGCTCGTTGTTGAGCAGCACCAGCACCTTTTCCATGCGCGGCAGCAGGGGCACGGCCTCCAGCACTTCCTGGAGCTGATCCTTGGTGGAGGTGGTGAGGCTCGCGGCAAAGTCGGCCAGGTGCGAGGGATCGTCGGGGCCAAAGCGGTCGAGGAACATGCGCAGCTCTTCGACATAGAGCGGATTGAGCGGCAGCAGCTCCTTGATGGTGTTGATGACCGCCATGGCATAGGCCTTGACCTCGGCGTTGGGCGGTCCGTCGGGCTCGGGCAGATAGGCGATGCGCGCGCGAAAGGGCACCTTGGGCTGGGTCCAGTCGGCGATGCGAAAGCGCTGCAGACACTCCACGAGCACCTGCAGGTGCTTGTCCTGCTGATGAATGCGATGCACGCGGCAGGCGGTGCCGATGGCGTGGAAATGCCCGGTTTCGGCCTCCTCCGAGGTTTCGGAATCGACCAGCACCACACCGAGAATCTTGTGCTCGGTGTCGGCCACCGCCTTCATGGTGGGCAGCCAGTGCTCGGCGCTCATCATGAGCGGCACCGCCTGACCGGGGAAGAAGGGGCGCGAGGCGACCGGCAGCAGATGGATCTCGGTGGGCAGCACATCGTTGGCGCGCGCCAGGGTGATGCCGGCGTCCTCCGCGTCTGCGCCGCTCTCCTCGCCCTCGTGCTCGATGATCGACTCCAAGCTCTCCTCCTCGGCCATGGGGTGCTCCTCGTGGGTTATTCCGCGTTCTCAGCCTGAGAATGTCCTGTCTTTGCATCCAATTTGCAAGCCAGGTTGCTCAGGCGCGCATAGTCCTCCACCGCGAGCGTCTCGGCGCGCTGGCCTGGGTCGATGCCGGCGGTTTCGAGCAGCGCGGGCGAGACCAGCTTGCCGAGGCTGTTGCGCAGCGTCTTGCGCCGTTGCGCGAAGGCGGCCGCGACCAGCCGCGCGTGCAGCGCGGGATCGCTCAGCGGATAGCGCTCCGGTCGATGGGGTCTGAGTCGTAGAAAGGCCGAATCGACCTTGGGCGCGGGGGTGAAGGCGCCGGGGCCGATGCGAAAGAGACTGTCCGCCGCGCAGCGCGTCTGCACCATGACCGAGAGGCGGCCATAGGTCTTGTCGCCCGGCGCGGCGGCGATGCGCTCGACCACCTCCTTTTGCAGCATGAGATGCATGTCAGCGATGCAGTCGAGCTGTTCGAGAAAGCGAAACAGCAGCGGGGTGGAGATGTTGTAGGGCAGGTTGCCCACCAGCCGAAGATGCGCGCCGCTCGGCGCCAGGGCGCACAGATCGGCGCGCAGCGCATCCTGGTTGTGGATGCGCAGGGCGCCGAGCGCGCCGAGACGCTCGGCGAGGGGGGCGATCAGGTCGCGGTCGAGTTCGATGACATCGAGCGCGCCACAGGCGCGCAGCAGGCCCTCGGTGATGGCCCCGCGACCGGGGCCAATCTCGACCAGATGCTCGCCGGGGCGCGCGCCGATGGCGGAATGGATGCGTTCGATGGTGCCAGGATCATGCAGAAAATTCTGGCCGAAGCGTTTGCGTGGATGGTGATCGTTCAGCAACGCTGGCTCACCTCGCGCGCGAACTCCTCCAGCCGGCGGGTATCGGCGGTGAAAAGCCGAATCCCCTCGGCGAGCTTTTCGGTGGCCATGGCGTCCTCGTTCAGATCCCAGCGAAAGCCCGGCTCGTCGTAGTGCACGCGGGGCAGATCGAGGGCGCGCGCGCGTTCGGGATCGAGCTTGCGCACCACCTCGCCATCGGTCGAATCGAGTTCGGCGAGCAGGGTGGGGGAGATGGTGAGGAGATCGCAGCCGGCAAGCTCCAGAATCTCGTCGATATTGCGAAAGCTCGCGCCCATTACCGTGGTCTGGTAGCCATGGCGCTTGTAGTAGTCATAGATGCGGGTGACCGAGCGCACGCCCGGATCTTCGTCGGCGGGATAGCCGCCAACCTGATCGGCATTCTTGTACCAATCGAGAATGCGCCCGACGAAGGGCGAGATAAGCGTCACCCCCGCATCGGCGCAGGCCACCGCCTGGGCGAAGCTGAACAAGAGGGTCAGATTGCAATGAATGCCCTGGCGCTCTAGCCGCTCGGCGGCGCGGATGCCTTCCCAGGTGGCGGCAATCTTGAACAGCACCCGCTCGCTGGGGTCGATGCCGGCCTGCTGATAGAGTTCGACCAGCCCCTCGGCGCGGCGCACCGTGGCCTCGGTGTCGAAGGAGAGGCGCGCGTCGATTTCGGTAGAGACACGCCCAGGGACGATGCGCAGGGTCTCGACGCCAAAGTTCACCGCGAGCTTATCGAGCGTCCAGCGCAGCGTCTGGCCGCTGTCGCCGCGCGCCTGGCCGAAGGCCACGGCCTCTTCGAGCAGCTCGCGATACTGGGTCAGGCGCGCGGCCTTGTTGATGAGCGAGGGGTTGGTGGTGGCGTCCTGGGGGCGATAGGCGGCAATGGCCTCGAAGTCGCCGGTATCGGCAACCACGGTGGTCATGGTCCGTAACTGATCGAGTTTGCTCATGGCGAGTTCCTCTGACT
>JAFGTZ010000177.1 GCA_016938795.1 Chromatiaceae bacterium
AGTAGCCGCTCGCGAGATCAAGCGACCAGCTCCCGAGCTGGGCAAGATGCTCAACCTCGCAGAGACGGCGCGCGCCTTCGCCAAGCGAATCCGCGCCGCGAGGACACGCCGGGTTATGGGTTTTGGGAACAGGATCGGACATTGATCAAGGCTGGTCTTACGGGACGAATCTATAGAGTCAGGGGCGCTTAAAAAATGACCCGAAATGTCAGCGCATCTGAGGACCAGGCGGCAGCCGAGCCAAAAAGCTCAGAGGTCAGGTGTTTGCGCTCGCCTTCCGCCGATGCATTGCGGATGTATGCTCATCGGTCATCAGTTTTTCGGTTTTCCTCATGCGCGCCGGGCTGGGAGATGGCCACGGGGACGTCCTGAATCCCTCCCTGGAGGCTTGACAGCGGCATCCCTGCCGCTGACACCCCCGCGTCCATCCCCCAGCCCTCACCGACAAATTCATCTGTGATTGGTATATCGGCGTTTCTGCCTATAGGCTATCACGCCACCGGCGCAACGGACGTCGGGCGCCCCTTTTTGTGACCAAATACTCAAGAAATGACCAGGCTGGCCGTTGACTCAGTCAACCGCTACGGCTGAATCGCTCACCTTCATTTCCCATCAAGCTCCGCTTCGGAGGCCGCCATGATCTCCCTGCACTCGTCCCCTGCACTGACAAGCCAGCCCGGCCTGTCGCCACAGAGCAGCATCCTGTCCTCAAACCGAGCCTCGGCGGCTTCCGGCGCGGAGACCAAAACGCCTGATGATGTCGGCGCTCAGCGCCAGGTGCTCGAATCACTCGCCAGCCATATCCCCGGCATGAGCGTCGAGGGCCTCAAGGCGCTCGACCCGGCCGAATACACCCCGGACAAGGTCGCCGGGCGCATCAGCAGCTTCGTCGCCTCGGGCCTCGAGAACGCGCGCGCACGGGGTCGGTCCGAGGAGGATATTCAGCGTCTCTACGAGAGCGCCGTGCAGGGCACCGAAAAGGGCTTTCGCGAGGCGCGCGACATTCTCTCCAGTCTCGATGCTCTTAATGGTCGCGTCGCCGAACAGGTTGACGAGACCGAGCGCCTGACCTTCGAGGGGCTCGCCGGGATCAACCCAGGCCGGGCCGCCCAGGACGCAGGCGCTCTGGGCGCCACCCGCTCCATTGCCGCCGCCGAGCGTTTCCAGCAATCCGAGCGCATGGAACTCTCGCTGCGCACCCGCGACGGTGATGAGGTCACCATCCAGTTCGCGCGCGATCTCGACCAGCAGGCAAGCTTTGCGGCGGTCACGGATGGCAACGGCAACCGGGCCGCGAGCTTCGATGTCTCCAGCAC
>JAFGTZ010000178.1 GCA_016938795.1 Chromatiaceae bacterium
CGCGCCCCTCGGCGTCCAGCTCACCCCTCAGTTGTGCGAAATGCACAAAGTCGGCACAGAGGGTCAGCGCGACACCAGTGCGGGCCTGGAGTCGATCGGCCAGTTTGCGGAGACGAAAATCGGACAGCGCGGGCGCGCCAGAAAGAACCAGCATCGGCGGAGTGCTCTCGGTTGGAGGATTGGGCAACAACAAGCCCACATCATACTGAGCCAGGCGCGAAAAATCGCCCTGTGCGCGTTGGGGCAGTGTCTTTGTTATACCACTCAAACATCTGTTTTTTGGTTTGCCTCAACCGCTCTGGGCTGGGTCATGGCATTCGTGACATCGACACCCCCGCGTCCATCCCACAGCCTTCACCGAAAAATCCATGTGTGATTGGCATAGAAAAAGGACGTGGTTAGAGCGGGCTTAACCTTCAAGATTGATCTTGAGTTCAAGATTGATCTTGAGCAGGAATGCCTCCACGTCGGACATAGAATTCCAACTATTCCACTCGGCTTTGGAGGCCATCCCATGACCGCCGCCACACTCAGCGTAGCGCTCGATAATGAAGGGTTCCTGCTTGATCGTGATGACTGGAGCGAGGAAATTGCTGTCGAACTAGCCAGCACCGATGGCTTCGAGATGACCGAGGAGGTCATGGGCTACATCCGCGCCGCGCGCGCCATGTACGAGGAGGATGGCGTGGTGCCGCCCATCCGCATTTTTGCCAAGAAACAGAAGGTCTCGACCAAGGAACTCTACGACGTCTTCCGCAAGGGCCCCATGAAGCTCATCTGCAAATGGGGTGGACTCCCCAAACCAACCGGCTGCGTCTAGCGTCGCGCCCCGATCACCGCCTCGGCCACATCGCGGCTGAACTCGGCGAGCAGCGCGCTGAGGGTAGTGATCAGGGCCTCGGTGTCGCCGGGCGCCGAGAGGGCGCCCGAGTACTGGGTCACCCGCATCAGAGGCGGTCCCTCCTGGTTCGGGTCTTGCAGCATCCAGCGCACCTTCAGTCGCGCCTGCCCATCGGGCATACCCTCGAAGGCCAGCACCTCGGCGCCGATGCGCCGATCGAGCGGCGCGCGCCAGTCGCTCGGCAGCACCAGCACCCGACCGGTTCCAAGCAGAGCGCTCAGGTTTTCGCTCAACACCCGGCTGAAATCATCCTCCAGCGTCCCGCCCCAGCGCTCGAACTCATCGAGCGCCAGGCGGTGTGCGCTCGCGCGCGTGACAATCTGCGCATGATCGAGAAAGCGCGGAAAGCGCACCGGCCCGACGCCAATGGTCAGCTCAGGACGCGCGCCCGCGAGCGGTTGTGCAGATTCCAGCGCCCGGAGGCTATAGAAGTTGGCCGGCGGAGTGCTGGCGCAGGCACCGAGCAGGCTCGCGGCACACAAAATCCCAAGGTTTCTGCTCCTCATCATCGCGGTCCTCCCTTGCCCTGCAAAAGCGCCTCGGGATGGCGCTCCAGATAGTCGCTGAGCGCACGCACCGAGCGCGCGGCACTGGTGATTTCCTGCATCAGACGGCGAATCTCGACTGACAGACTGGAATCCTCCGCAAGTTGCGACCGGGCGCTCGCGAGGGCGCCTCTGGCCTCACCCAGGGTGGCCAGAAGCTCCGGGGCAAGCGCCTCATCGAGCTGTTCCGAAAGGCTGCGCAATCTGTCCATGGAGACCTCAAGATCGCGCAGTGAACGGGCGATTTCGGGGGCCTCGACCAGGGCGCGGGTACTCGCCAGGGTTGCCGCCAGATTGTCGCCGATCTGCTCCATGGGCAAGGCGGCAATCTGATCGAGCACGGCGTTGAGCTTGGTGGCCATGGCCTCCAGCGAGCCGGGCAGGGTCGGAATAACCTGATAGTCGCCATAGTGTCCGATCGACGCGGGCGGCAGATCGGGATGGAAATCGAACTCGATATTGAGCTGCCCGGTCAGCAGGCTGCCAATCCGCAGCTGCGCACGCAGCCCCTGGGCAACCAGACGTTCGAGCATCTCATCGGGCTCGGGGCGCTCGCCCTCGCCGCGCAGCGCAATGCGCTCAGGCTCCACCTCGATGAGCACCGGAATGCGAAAGGCCCCCTCGTCGAGATTGAACTGTAACTGCACATCGAGCACCCGCCCGATCTGGATGCCGCGCAACAGCACGGGCGCACCCACAGCCAGACCACGCACCGAGCCGTCGAAAAACAGCAGATAGCGCGACTTGCGCGCGTAAGCCCGGGCATAAGCCTGTTCGCGACTGCGATAAAGCAGGAAGGTCTGGCCGTCCTCGGCCGGGCGACGGTCGCCATCGATGGTTTCGATCTGACCGAAGGAAATGCCGCCAACCACCAGACTGAGCAGAGATTGGGTATCGACCCGAATCCCTTCGGCATCGAGCGACACATCGAGACCGCTGGCATTCCAGAAGCGGGTGGCGCCGCTCACCAGGGCATCATGGGGGGCAGAGACAAAGATCTCGATCTCGACCGCGCGTCCATCCGCGTCGAGCCCGTAGCCCACCACCTGTCCAACCTGAATCTGACGATAATAGACGGGCGAGCCGATATTGAGCGAGCCGAGGACCGAGGCATGCAGCACGAACCGCTTGCCAGGCTCGGCGGTGGTGAAGAGCGGCGGCTCCTCCAGCCCCCTGAAGGCGCGCCGCGCGCGTCCCTCGGTGACCGGATCCATGGCGATGTAGGCCCCCGAGAGCAGGGTCTCGAGCCCGGTGACGCGGCTGGCCGTGACACGCGGGCGCTCGACCCAGAAGCGTGTCTGCTCGGTGAGAAAATCGGACGTGCCCTGCTTGAGATCGGCCGTGACGAGCACGCCGCGCAGATCGGGTGTCACATCGATGGCAGTCACCTGCCCCACCTCGACATCCTTGAAACGCACCTTGGTCTTGCCCGCCTGAATCCCGGCCGCGTTCTCGAAGCGGATGGTGATGCTCGGCCCCTGCTCGCTCAGGGTGCGCCAGGCGAGCCAGGCGCCGCTCAGCAACGCCACCAGTGGAATAAGCCAGACCACCGAGAGCCGTGCGCGCGCCCGCACCCGCGCCTCGGGCAGCGCATTCGATACGGAGGGATCAGAGGTTTCGCTCATCAGGACTCGGCTCCAGCACGTCCCAGATCAGACGTGGATCGAACGACATGGCGGCGAACATGGTGAGCACCACCACCGCGCAGAAAAAAACCGCGCCGGCCTCGGCCTCGATACTGGCCAGATTGCCCAGACGCACCAGGGCCACCAGAATGGTCACCACATAGATATCCACCATGGACCAGCGTCCCATGGCCTCGGTGATGCGGTAGAGACGAGTCCGCTCGCGCGGACGCCAGCCCCA
>JAFGTZ010000179.1 GCA_016938795.1 Chromatiaceae bacterium
CCTAGAATCAAGGCAACTGACCACGAGGCCGCTTGGTTCGGACAATCTGTCGGGCATGAGCATTCTGAAACCACCGCCGCACGACCCTTCCTGGCTTGCCCCCTTCCTGGCCCATTGCCATACCCGTATCGTCGAAAAAAACATCGACATCGTCCGCCAAGGCCAGCCAGCGGAGAGCCTTTATTATCTGCTTGATGGCTCGGTGGCGGCCCTGATCGACGACGAGAGCGAACGACGCGAGCTTCTGCTCGCCTATATCAACAAGGGCGAATTCATCGGCGAGATGGGGCTTTTCGTGCCGCAGAAGACGCGCAGCGTCATCATCCGCACCCGCACCCGCTGCCGCATCGCCGAGATTCCCTATCAGCGTCTCGAATGGCTGCTCGATCACGAGATGCAGGATCTGGCCAAGGACTTTTTGTGCAGCGTCGGCCTGCAACTGTCCACCCGCCTGCGCCAGACCAGCCGCAAGGTGGGCCATCTGGCCTTTCTGGACGTCACCGGACGCATCGCCCGCACCCTGCTCGATCTCTGCGCCCAGCCCGACGCCGTCACTCATCCCGACGGCATGCAGATCCGGGTCACGCGCCAGGAACTCGGGCGCATTGTCGGCTGCTCGCGCGAGATGGCCGGACGGGTGCTGAAAAACCTTGAGGAACAGGGCCTGATCGACGTCAAGGGCAAGACCATCGTGGTCTTTGGAACGCGCTAGATGGCCGCCCTGGACGGGGCTCGAAATCCGTGGGCATGACCCGAGGGGACTCCATGAAGGGACGCCGATCCGTACCGCGCCTGAAAGTGCTCCTCGCCCTTCTGGCCGCGCTCACCCTGGCCACAGACATGGCGCCCGTGCTCTGCGAACCTCAGCCCCATCCGGTGCTGATGATCGGCTTTTACGACAACCCGCCCAAGGTCTACCGCGACCACAACGGCCAGCCTGCCGGACTCTTTGTCGAACTCATCGAGGCCATGGCCCGCGCCGAAGGCTGGGTGCCGCGCTATATCGCCTGCGAGTGGAACGACTGTCTCGAGCGCCTGGAGCGTGGCGAACTCGATCTGATGCCAGATGTCGCCTTCTCGATCGAGCGCGCCGAGCGCTTTGATTTTCACGAGGTCGCAGTTGCGAATGGCTGGTCGCAGATCTACACCCGCACCGATCTGCGCGTGCAATCGCTCGATGACCTCGCCGGGCGGCGCGTCGCCCTGCTTGCGGGCGGCATCCAACAGCGCCTTTTCGATGAACTGATGCGCCACATCGAGCCACCCTATCGCCCGCTGCTTTTCGACTCGCTCACCGCCGCCTACAGGGCGGTGGCCGAGGGCGAGGCCGATGCCGTGGTGAGCAACAATTTCTTCGCCGCGCGCAACGCCAGCCGTTTCCAGTTGCGCGAAACGCCCATCGTCTTTCTGCCCACCAACCTCTATTTCGCCACCACCAAAGGGCGACACCCCGATCTGCTCGCGCGCATCGACGCCCATCTCAGCCGCTGGCGGCTCGACGCCAACTCGCCCTATTTCGCGGCCCTGCGCCGCGCCATGGCGCCCGCGCCCGAGCTGCGGATGCCGCGCTGGGTTCCCTGGGTTCTGCTGGGGCTGGGCGCGGGGCTCGCGCTGCTGGTCACGCTCAGCCTGCTGCTGCGCTGGCAGGTGCGCGAGCGCACCCGCGAGCTTGAGCGTGAGCGCGCCGGCCTGGAGGAGGCGGTCGCGGCGCGCACCAGCGAGATGCAGGCGCTCTTCGACGCCGCCTCGGCCGGGATCGTGCTTCTCAAGCATCGCGTCATTGTGCGCTGCAACCGGCGCATGGACGAGCTCTTCGGCTATGCCCCCGGCGAGCAGCTCGGTCAGCCCACGCGCATCTGGTATCCAGACGATGAAACCTACGCGCGCGTGGGCTGCGAGGTCTACACGGCCCTGGCGCGCAGCGAGACCGACTGGCGCGAGGAGCAGGTGGTGCGCAAGGACGGCTCGCGCTTCTGGGTGCGCATGTCGGGGCGCGCGCTCGATGCCCAGGAGCCCAGCGCGGGACTGGTCGGCATCATCACCGACATCAGCGCCGAGCGCGCCGCCGCCGAGGCCCTGCGCGAGGCCAAGGAGGTCGCC
>JAFGTZ010000180.1 GCA_016938795.1 Chromatiaceae bacterium
CTCGCCTTCTGCTCGGCCACCCGGCGCGACGGCGGCACCGGCGCCGTTTACGTGCTGCTGCGCAATCCCCGGAAGCAACCGCGCGCCTGAGCGGCTCCTTGGTCGGCCTGTGATACCATCCGCACCCACTGTGATGCCGACCCACTCCTAGATCCGATGCTCACCTATCCCGATATCGATCCCATCGCGCTCAGCCTTGGCCCGCTGCGGGTCCACTGGTATGGGCTCATGTATCTTATCGGCTTCGCCGCTGCCTGGGGCCTTGGGCGCTGGCGCGCCGCGCGGCCTGGCTCGGGCTGGAGCGCGGAACAGGTCGATGACCTGGTGTTCTACGGCATCGTCGGCGTGATCGCCGGCGGGCGTCTTGGCTACATGTTCTTCTACGGGTTTGATCAGATCCTGGCCAACCCGCTCAACCTCTTCAAGGTGTGGGAAGGCGGCATGTCGTTCCACGGCGGGCTCCTTGGCGTCATCATTGCCATGGCACTTATTGCACGCCGCTTTGGCATGCGCTTTTTCCAGGTTGCCGATTTCGCCGCGCCCCTGGTGCCGCTCGGCCTGCTGGCTGGGCGTATCGGCAACTTCATCAATGGCGAACTCTGGGGGCAGCGCACCACTTTGCCCTGGGGCGTGAGCCTGCCCTGCGCCAGCTTTCCGCACCAATGCGCCGATCTGCCCGCCGGCGCGCTGTGGAGTCCTGCGGTTCACGCCTCACAGCTCTATGAGGCAGCGCTCGAAGGCCTGGCGCTCTTTGTGATTCTCTGGCTGTTCTCGCGCCGACCACGCCCGGTCATGGCGGTCTCCGGCCTCTTTCTGCTCGGTTATGGCGTTTTCCGCTTTCTGGTCGAGCTGGTGCGGCTACCGGATGCGCACATCGGTTATCTTGCCTTCGGTTGGCTCACCATGGGCCAGTTGCTGACCCTGCCCATGATCCTGGGCGGCGCCCTCATGCTCGCCCTCGCCTACCGTCCGCGCCGCGCCGGACGCGAATCCTCCGATGCCTGACTGAAACAGCCTGACACAAAAAAACCGGCTCAGTGGCCGGTTTTTCGGGGGCGCGACGGGCGATGGTCCGAGAGACCAAATCAGCCCATGGCCTTGATGTGCGCGTTCAGGCGGCTTTTGTGACGCGCGGCCTTGTTGGCATGGATCAGGCCCTTGCGCGCGGCGCGGTCGATGCGCGGCACGGCATCCTTGAACGCCTGAGCTGCGGCCTCTTTATCGCCCGCGCGAATGGCCTTCACCACCTTCTTGATGAAGGTGCGCAAGGTGCTGCGCTGGGCCATGTTGCGCTGACGGTGTGTCTCTGCCTGACGGGCACGCTTGCGTGCTTGCGGTGAATTAGCCAAGGGGGTCTCCTGGAAATCCGGCGGTGTAATTCATAAGAATGCGGAAAGACTGAGCATTCTTCAGTTAATAGGGCAAAATGTCAAGAGCCTTGATGTTCAATCACCAAGATCCATTGGCAAACAGTATACATACCAATCCGAGCCTTCCCCAAGGCCCTATACTGCGCGCTTTTTCACGGAGTCTGCTCGCTCGTGTCCTCGCTCAGCCGTGCCTTCGCCAAGGTGGGCGGCAACACCCTGCTCTCGCGTCTGCTCGGCTTTGCGCGCGACCTGGTCATCGCCCGCGTCTTTGGCGCCACTGCCGCCACCGACGCCTTCTTCATTGCCTTTCGCATCCCGAACCTCTTGCGCCGACTCTTCGCCGAAGGGGCCTTTGCGCTGGTGCTGGTGCCCTGGCTTGAAGGCGAGCGGCGCGCGCAGGGCGCGGCGCGGTTGCGCGATCTTTTCGACCGGCTGAGCGGCACCCTGGCCGTCTTGCTCGCGCTGCTCACCCTGCTGGGCGTGCTCGGCGCGCCGCTGCTGGTGCTGGCCTTCGCACCGGGCTTCGCGCACCAGCCCGATCAGCATGCGCTCACCAC
>JAFGTZ010000028.1 GCA_016938795.1 Chromatiaceae bacterium
GAGGGCTATGCCTTCGCCAACGTCAACACCGTGCCCGAGATCGACGACGAGGCGCACGAGGTGGCGGTGACCTTCTTCATCGACCCCGGCAATCGCGTCTATGTGCGCCGCGTGGTCATGGAAGGCAACACCCGCACCCGCGATGAGGTGCTGCGCCGCGAGATGCGCCAGCTCGAAACCGCCTGGTTCTCGGCTGATCTGGTGCGCAAGTCGCGCGAGCGTCTCCAGCGTCTGGGCTATTTTGATAATGTCAGCATCGAAACCCCGGCGGTGCCGGGCTCGCCTGATCAGCTCGATGTGGCGGTCAGGGTGGAAGAAAAGCCGGCGGGTAATCTGGCCGCAGGCGTGGGGTTTTCGCAGTCGCAGGGTATTCTGCTCAATGCCAGCGTGACCCAGAACAACTTTCTCGGCACCGGCAAACGAGTGGCCTTCGCCTTCAACACCAGCACGGCCAACCGGCTCTATCAGCTGGCCTATACCAATCCCTATTACACGGTCGATGGCATCAGTCGCGGGTTCAATCTGTCCTACCAGGAAACCGACTATGACGAGCTGATTGGCGCCGATTATTCGTCAGACATCGGTGTAGCCGGATTCTCCTTCGGTCTGCCCATCACCGACATCAGTCGCGCTGGGCTGGGGCTGCGCTATCAGTACACCAACTTCGTGCCGGGTGAGTCGCAGCTTGCCGAACAGTTCGTGCAGGAAAACGGCCATGTCTTCAACGATTACCTGCTCACGGCCAGCTATACGCGTGACTCGCGTGATGCCGCCATCTTCCCCACGCGCGGCTCCACCCGCTCGCTGCGCGCCGAGGTCGCCCTGCCGGGCAGTGATCTCGAATACTACAAACTAAGTTATCAGGAACAGATCTACATTCCCCTGACCTCGCGCTTCATCTTCTCGCTCAGTGGCGATATCGCCTATGGCGACGGCTATGGCGACATCGACTATCTGCCCTTCTTCGAAAACTACTATGCCGGTGGGCCGCGCTCGGTGCGCGGCTGGTCGGCCAATTCGCTCGGGCCGCGCGAGCTGGCAAGCGACGATCCGGTGGGCGGCAATCTGCGCCTGGTGGGCAGCGTGGAACTCTTCGCGCCCGCACCCGTGGGTGGTCAGTTCGAGAGAACCCTGCGACTGGGCGCCTTTTTCGATTTCGGCAATGTCTGGCTGACCGACGACTCCGACCTGGTCGATTCGGGCGATGTTGACCTTGGCGATCTGCGCTATTCCGCCGGACTGTCGCTTACCTGGCTTTCGCCCATCGGCGCACTCTCGGTGAGTCTGGCCTATCCGCTCAACGAAGAGGATGGCGACGAGACGCAGGTCTTTCAGTTTGGTTTCGGACAGGCATTCTGAACACGGAGGTCAAGAGGATGAGGTCAATTCCGCTTGCCATCCTGGCCTGCGCCGCCATCTGCTCGCCACTGCCTGGCGTGGCCGAGGTGTATCGGATCGCGGTGGTTGACCCCAACCGCGTGGTCGAGCGTTCGCCGCAATACGAGGCGGCGGGCGCTGCTCTGCTTGCCGAGCTGGAGGAGCGCGAGGGCGCCCTGCGCGAGCAGCAGGACCAGATCAGTGCGCTACAGCGGCGTCTTGAGCGCGAGGGCGCGCTCATGAGCGAGCAGGAACTTAAGCGCCTGCAAAACGACATCCGCAGCCGCACCCGTCGCCTCAAGTACGCCCGTGACGAGTTTCAGGAAGACTTCGCGCTGCGCCAGAACGAGCTGCGGACCAAACTTTCGCGCCAGGTTCAGGAAGTCGTGGTTGAACTCGCCAGGGAACAGAACATCGATCTGGTCATTACCGAGGGTGTGGTCTTTTTCAGCGCACGCATCGACATCTCGGATCAGGTCATCGAGCGTCTCAAGCAGGAATTCGAGAAAAAGTGATGATCTGCGCTTGTGACCGCTCCCCGATTCAATGGTGAGATCTTGGATATTCGTCTCAGTGAACTCTCCGAGCGTATCGGCACTCGGCTGCGCGGCGATGGCGACCGGGTGGTTTCGCGTGTGGCGCGCCTGACTCAGGCCGATTCGAGCAGCCTGACCTTTCTCGGCGACCCTCGATATCGCAAGCATCTTGCCGACACCCAGGCCGGCGCGGTCATTCTCGCCGAGGCCGATGCCGACGCCGCGCCGGCGCCGGTGCTCATCAGCGACAATCCCTATCTGGCCTTTGCTCGCGCGGCGCGCATTCTGCATCCGCCCGAACCGGTGCGTGGCGGCATTCATCCGAGCGCGGTGGTGGACCCCGAGGCGCGCATCGACGCCACGGCCTGGATCGGGCCGCTGTGTGTGATCGAGGCGCACGCCGAGATCGGCCCCGGCGTTTTCATCGGCCCGGGCTGC
>JAFGTZ010000181.1 GCA_016938795.1 Chromatiaceae bacterium
ATTCGGCATGCGCTGGAACGGTATTCGGCATGCGCTGGAACGGTATTCGGCATGCGCTGGAACGGTATTCGGCATGCGCTGGAACGGCATCAGCCGCGAGGCTTCCGGGGCTTGGCTGCCTTCTTGGCCAAGTGCCGCCGCTGCGCCCCTTGGGCCTTCTTCTCGACGTGCACGAGGTCGCCGCGGATGTCGTAGCTGAACCACTCGCCGTGGGTCGTGCTGGCCTCGGCCACGGCGTTCAGTGCCTTGCGTAGCGTCTGCTGGGCGCTGCGCGGGTTGGCGCCCTCACTGCCTGCCAGCTTGAGCAGCGTTTCCATGCGCAGCGGGAACGGCTTGGCGTGGCTGGCATAGAAGCCGTGCAGCCACTGCGCGAGCTGGTGGCCGTCCAGCGCGTGGCGAACGTCCCATTCCACCTGCGTGAACTGGTCGCCTGCGAACAGCGGGCGCAGCTTCTCGTCCAGCTCGATGACCCACTCCTGCGTTTCCTCGTCCTTGGCCGCGAAGCGAATCAGGCCGCCGATGTAGGTGTAGCGACCTTGTTTGACCGTCACGGCATTGGCTACAAGCCGCTCGATGCGGTTGTGTAGCGTCGTCCGGTTCTTGCCCGTGTCGGTCTTGCCCATGAGCTTCAGCAGGGCGTAGGACGTAACGCGGCACTGGCTGCCCAGCTCCTGAAGGCGCACAGCGTGCAGCACGCTCTCCCACACATCGAGGTCGCCTTGGTCGAGGCGCTCGCCCTTGTAGCGGATCGTCACGCCATCGACGGCGGCGAGATCCTCGCCGTCGATGTACCGCCGCCGCCCCTTGGCGATCACGCCGAACAGGGCCGACCGTAGGAAGCCGTTCGGCACCGCCCGGACAGGCTCCGGCCATAGCGGGAGCTGCACCACGTTCTTGGGCAGAGGCGCACCCGGCAACGGGGCGCGCTCTGCGCGTTGCTTCGCCCGAGCCTGCATCTCGGGGATTCGGGCCAACAGGTCATCGAGCTTTTTCATGGTCAGTACCCCCGCAACACGAAGTAGTCGCCGTCCTTGCCGTAGCCGCTGCTCTTGTCGATGCGGACGCACAGGCGGCCTTGATCGCCGCACTTCTCCAGCTTGGCCCGACCGCCACGCTTGGCCCAGTCCTCGGCGTTCGCCTGCAACTGGGCGACTTCACCCAGGAGCGCGGCTTTCTGCTCGGCCAACTGTTCGACCTGGTGGCGCTGCCACCAGACGGCCAGCCAGGCGGCCAGCAGCACGGCCACGATGCCGCCCGCTGCCGCACCACCGGCCAGCATGGCCCAACGCCAGCCGAAGGCGGCCACGGCGCCGGATAGCTTGCCCTCGGCCTCGCCTGCGGCCTTCACCACGCCCGAGAGCTGCCCGACGATGGGCCTAGAAGCCTCGCCAAGCGCCTTTGCGGCCGCGTCTGAGGCTCCGGCAAGGGATTGCCGCACCGAAGCGCCTACGGCCTCGCCTGCGGCCTTCTGGATGGCCGGAACGGCCTCCGCTGCCGCCTTGCGCACCTCGCCGGCCACACTGGCCACGCTGGCCGCTGCCTGAGCCACGGCGGCGCGTTCCTTGGCGAGTGCTGCCCGCTCTGCGGTCAGCCCGTCCAGTGCGGCCTTGACGGCCTTCTGGTGTTCCTCGGCCACGGCCATGAGGCCGAATAGCTGCTGTTGCGCGTCCATCAGTTGCCCTCCGGTTTCATCACCACGGCCAGCGGGCCGACATAGCTGCACTCATGCAGCGCCCGGATTGCCACGTCGGCGGACTTGAACACCCGCACCCCGCCGCGCTTGGTTTGGAGCTGGCGCGTCTGGCCGTTGTCGCTGTGGTCAACGTCGAGGAACCAGCCGCCGCCGTCGATGGCGGGGTAAGGGGTCAGGAACACCCGGTGCACGCTGCCTGTGCGCACCAGTGCGGAGAAGGTTTCAATAGTCAGGGGTTTCAATGTCGCGGCTCCGGTGAATCAAACAGGCTTCATTATGCTCCCATTTTGCCGCTTGCGCAATCCCAAATTACAGATTTTGTGACTATCGAGACCAGCCGGGGCCGTCCCGCTCCTGCTTCTTGGCCTCGCGCTCTTGGCGCTGGCGCTCCCTCTGGTCGGCCAGCTCCTTGAGCCGGTCGGCCTGCGCCTGCTGCCGGGCCTGTTCGGCCTGCTTCTGGCGTTCCTGCTCGGCCTTCTGCCGCTCGAACGCCTCGCGGGCCTGCTGCTTGCCCAGCTCGGCCAGCTTCTGCGCCTCGAACATCGCCCGGAAGTCGGCCACGCCTGCGGCTGCGGCCTGCTTCACCTTGGGCGCGGGCTGGCGGTCGCGCTCACGCTTGGCCGCCTCAAGGTCGCCCGCCAGGTCGAGGATGCCCCGGTCGATCTGGCGGCCCTGCCGCTCCAGCTCGCCCGCCTCTTTGGCGCGGGCCAGCCGGTCGGCTACCTCGGCCTCGTAGTCCATCCGCTTGCGGCTCGGCTCGCCGGTTCGGCGCTCGTAGCCGGTGGCCGCTGGCCCAAGGTGCCGGGTCGGCTCCCGGTCGATGCCCTGCGCCTCAAGCGTGCGGTGATCGACGCGGGCCTCTATGCCCGCCTCGCGTAGCCGCTCGTTCTGTAAGCTGGCGAACCGCTCCCGCCACTGCGTGACGATCTGCGGGCCGGTTTTCTGGTCGTCCAGCTCGCGGGTTTTCTCGGTGAAACCTTCCGACCCAAGGCGGCGGGTCGATAGCAGGATGTGCGCGTGGTGGTTGCGGTTGTCGCCCTCCTTGCCGGGGGCGTGGATTGCCACGTCTGCCGCGCAGCCGTGCCGCTCCACGATCTCCCGCGCCAAGTCGCGGGCTAGCCGCTGCCGCTCAGCGGGGTGAAGTTCCTCCGGCAAGGCTATCTCGAACTCGCGGGCAACCGTCGAGTTCTTCCGGGTCTCGGCCTGCTCGGCTGCGTTCCAGAGTGCCGCCCGGTCGGCGGCCCACTCTGGCGCACCGGCAGGCAAGACCAGCTCGGCGGATTCGACTCCACCCTTGCGGGTGTAGTCGTGAATCTCGCCGGTTCGCTCGTCGGTGATTTCCACCCCGGCACGATAGGCAGCGGCGGCGGTCGCACTGCGACCAGCCGACCGGCTGACTGTCTTGACGGAGAGGTGGTAAATCGCCACGGGCTGCCTTTGGGGTTGGTTTTCAGCGCCGCAGGCCGCACGCAAACGAAGTTTGCATAAGTGCGCCCTTGCTGTTCGCTGCGGGTCTGTGCTCCGGCGTATTCTACGCCTCCGCACCCACTCGCGCACCTATCACCTGTCGGGGTAAAATGCAAGGCATCAACCCCACAGGAGGCGCACCAATGGCAACCATCGAAGAACGTATTGCAGCACTAGAGGCCAAGCTCAAGCAGGAGAAGGCCAAGAAGCAACAGATCGAGGCCCGCAAGCGGGCGGCAGAGTCCAAGGCCAAACGCTCACAGGACACCCGGCGCAAGATTCTGGTCGGCGCTGCCATCCTCGCCAAAGTCGAGCGCGGGGAATGGCCTCAAGACAAGCTGCTTGCCCTGCTGGATGCGTCCTTGACCCGTGCCGATGATCGCGCCCTGTTCGACCTGCCCGCCGTCCAGCCTCAACAGCCAGCACCGGCCCAAGCCTGAACACCGTGGGGCGCTGCCCCACACCCCGCGTTCGCCACGTGGCAGGGGTGCAGGGGACGGCCTTCGGCCTTGAACCCCAGCACCCCACCACTGGAACGTCTGCCGCTCCGGTTCAGCGTCAAGGGTTCGCTTCGCCCAGCCCTACGCCCGGTTCCTCCCTGCGGTCGGACTGCGGCCTATGGTCTGGCCCTTGACCCTGCCCCTCTGCTTTCCTGATCGACGGCTGTTGGCTGTTCGGTTTTGGAATGGAGAAGGGGTCAAGGGGTCGTGGAATACCGCAGGGAGCGCAGCGACTGAGGATATGCCGCGAAAGCCCCTTGATGCCTTCGGAATGACCCACGCTCCCGTCATGGGTGTAGGGGGTTTTAAGGCCGTAGGCCGTCCCCCTGCACCCTTGACGACAGAGGGCGACTCGTCCCCCCGGAGGGGGCGGAGGGGGCGAATCAACAGCCGCAAAGCGGCTCATTCATCGCCAACGGCGATGCTTTTGAAGGGGTGGGGGAGCCGGTACGGGGGAGGGTGAAACCCGCCCCGGCGAAGCCGCTGGGTGATTAAGAAGGATTAAAAGAGGATTAGGCTCGTTTCCGCCAA
The DNA here is from genome assembly GCA_016938795.1 of Chromatiaceae bacterium. Taxonomy (GTDB): domain Bacteria; phylum Pseudomonadota; class Gammaproteobacteria; order Chromatiales; family Chromatiaceae; genus Marichromatium. Next base: position 4,192 of record JAFGTZ010000181.1, read on the forward strand.
AGGCTGAAACCCAGCATTGGCGCGGGTTTGAGGCCTGTTCAGCCTGTGGATAGTGTATGCGCTGGAACGGTATTCGGCATGCGCTGGAACGGTATTCGGCATGCGCTGGAACGGTATTCGGCATGCGCTGGAACGGTATTCGG
>JAFGTZ010000182.1 GCA_016938795.1 Chromatiaceae bacterium
GGCCGCGCCCTCTATCTGACCCTGCGCTATGAGCCGCACGGCTGACCCCGCGCGCCCTCTGCTTCAGGAGAGGTGCTTTTTTATCCCTAGTAGGGTGCGCATTGCGCACCGTTGCATCAGCCTCGGGCCTTGCGCATGGTACGCGGTGCGTACCCTACGCCGACGAAAGCCACCAGGAGTGACTAGATTAATGTCAGACCCTTTTGACTGGATTCAGGAGCCCATCCAGGCGCTCCATGCCGAGGCCGCCGAGGCCGCCCGCGCCCGTCAGGACCAGCTCACCAAGCCCCAGGGTTCGCTCGGGCGGTTGGAGGCGCTCGCCATCCGGCTCGCCGGGATGCAGGGCGGCGTGCGCCCGAGTGTCGATCCGGTGCGGGTAGTGCAGTTCATCTCCGATCATGGGGTGGTGGCCGAGGGCGTCTCGGCCTTCCCGCAATCGGTCACCATCGAAATGCTGCGCAACATCGCGCGCGGCGGGGCGGCGGTCTCGGTCATGGCCGCCTCGCTCGGGGCCGAGATGGAGATTATCAACCTTGGCACGGCGAGCGATCCCGGTCCGGTTGAGGGAGTGCGCGATGCACAGCTTGGGCCAGGGACGGGCAATATCGCGCGCGAGCCGGCCATGAGTGAGGCGCAGCTTGTGCGCGCTCTGGCCATCGGACGCGAGGCGCTCGACCGCGCGCTGGAGGAGGGCGCGCGGCTGGTCATCGGCGGCGAGCTTGGCATTGGCAACACCACCCCGGCCTCGGCGCTCGCCTGCGCCCTACTCGGTCAGTCCGCCGAGGCGGTGGTGGGGCCGGGCACCGGGCTCGACCACTCGGGCCTTGACCGCAAGCGCGCGGCGGTGGAGGCGGCGCTGCGGCTACACGCCACGCCAGGATGCGCGCCGCTGGAGCTGCTGCGCTGTCTTGGGGCCTTCGACCTGGCCGCGCTCACCGGGCTCTATGTGCGCGCCGCGCAACGCGGGGTGCCCATGGTGATCGACGGCTTTATCGTGAGCGCCGCCGCCCTGCTCGCGGTGCGGCTGCAACCCCGGGCGCGCGACTGGATGCTCTTCTCGCACAGCTCCGCCGAGCCCGGTCACCGGCTCATGCTGGAGGCGCTCGCCGCCGATCCGCTGCTCGATCTTGGGCTGCGGCTGGGCGAGGCCACCGGGGCGCTCGCGGCGCTGCCGCTGCTGCGTCTGGCCTGCGCCATTCATAATGACATGGCCACCTTTGCCGAGGCCGGGGTGAGCGAGGCGCTCTGAGCATGATTGATCGCTGGGTCGATCTTCTGCGCCATGGCGAGGTGGAGGGCGGTGAGTGCTTTCGGGGCAGTCGCGACGATGCGCTTACCTCGCGCGGCTGGGCGCAACTGCGTGCAGCGCTCGCCGATGCGCTGCCCTATGAGCGGATTCTCAGCTCGCCCGCGCGTCGCTGTGCCGACCCGGCCCGCGAACTGGCGGCCCGCACCGGCTTGCCCCTGGTGCTGGAGCCCGATCTGCGCGAGCGCCATTTCGGCGACTGGGAAGGCCAGCGCGCCGAGGCCATCGACCCCGAGCTGCTCGCACGCTTCTGGGCTGATCCGGTCGCTGTCACGCCGCCGGGCGCCGAGCCCTTCGAGGACTTTCGCGCGCGGGTGCTCGGCGGCTGGGAACGTCTGCGCCAGACCGACGCCCGGCATAGCCTGGTGGTGACGCACGGCGGCGTCATCCGGGTCATGCTCGGGGCTGTGTTGGGGCTTGCTGATGAGGCGCTGCTGCTCGTCGAGGTGCCGCATGCCGCGCTGACCCGGTTGCGCCTGCCCGCGCCACCCTGGCGGCCCAGTCTGGTCTTTCACGGCACTCAAGGAGGACCGCGCCCATGCTGAAACCGCGTCTGTTCTGGGCTGCGCTGCATCTGCTCAGCCGGCTGCCCTGTCCCGATCCCGGCACACTCACCCCCGAGGAGCGCGGGCGCTCGGCGCTCTTCTATCCGCTGGTTGGGGCGCTCATGGGGGCGCTCCTCGCGCTCGCGGCCTGGGGGCTTGGGGCGCTGGGGCTGATCGAGCGCGCGCCCGGGCTGGCGGCGGCCCTGGTGCTGAGCCTCTGGGTCTGGTCGAGCGGGGCCCTGCATCTCGACGGGCTGGCCGATACGGTGGATGCCTGGGTGGGGGGACTGGGCGATCGCGAGCGCACCCTGCGCATCATGAAGGATCCAACCAGCGGCCCTATGGCGATTGCCGCCCTGGTGCTGGTGTTGCTGCTGAAGTTCGCGGCCATCGAGACGCTGCTGCGCTCGGGGTGGCTGCCGGGGCTCTTGCTGCCCCCGCTGCTGGGGCGTCTGCTGCTGCTCGCCCTGTTGATGGGCACGCCCTATGTGCGCCCCGGCGGCATGGCGGCGGACCAGAGCGCCTGGCTGCCGCGCCGCGCGGCCTGGGTGGTGCTGATGTTGGGCGCCCTGGGCGTGACTTGGCTCGCCGGCCTCGCGGGGCTGATTCTGCTGGCGCTGGCGGGGGTCTTGTTCTGGTGGGTGCGCCGCGCCCTGATGGCGCGGCTCGGCGGTTTCACAGGTGATGGTGCGGGCGCCCTGATCGAGCTTGGCGAGACCCTGCTGATCGTGGCGGCGGCCATGCTGGCGCTCTGATGCAGAGGCTTGGGGGAGGGCGCACTAGCCCGCGCCACCGCCCTTGGGCGCACACCCCTGGCGGCATTCCTGGTAGCGATTGGCGCAGGCGCCATAGTGATTCTCGGCGCAGGACCACCAGGGATAACCGCATTCACCCGGCTCGCTGGCCGAGGCGAGACACCAGCGATAGGCGCGGAAGTTGGCCTTCCAGCTCGCCTCGCACTGGTTGTAGTCCTCGCGCGCGCGTGCCTGACAGGAGTCGCGCTGCTGCTGGCATCGGTCGAGACAACCAAGCACGGCGACGCGCTCTTCCTCGGGGGCCTTGAGCACCATGGAGTCGGCGCAGGCAGTTAAAAGCAGGGGGGCGGCAAGGATGGCTGCACGCAGGACAAGACGAGCGGTTGGCGATCGGAAGGTGGCTGGCATCCGGAGCGCTCCATGTCGGTGACGCCCGCGCGGGGCGAGCGCGCCACCGCGACGCGCCGCTGCCAACTGTAGCGGCAAAGCGCTGCGGGCGCACCTGTTCGGCATCGGCTTGCCGAGTGTCTGGTGCGCGAGGGGGGAATCGAACCCCCACGGATTGCTCCACTGGAACCTAAATCCAGCGCGTCTACCAATTCCGCCACCCGCGCGCGTAAGGGGGCGAATCCTAGCATGTTTTTACCCCTGTATGACATGGGAATTTGGTATCTGTCGCGCGCGAGGCCCCCAGTGCCTTTCTGCCGGGGGCAAATCGTTCAGGGTGTGACCGTGGTCAGACCGACGCTGAGCCAGTCCTGCATGCCGCCCCGGTACCACTTGATGCGCTCAAGCGGATAGCCGGCCTCGGCCAGCGTCTTGATATTGGCCGTGGATTGCGGACACCAGATGCCATTGCAGAAAAGCACTAGGGTCTTGGCCGAGCTGAAGTCCCAGGCGCCGCCCTCGCTCGCGCGGGCGCCAAACTGCTCGGTCATGACCTGCTGCAAGGCGTCGGCCTCGCGGGGACTGTCGAGCGCGCCGGCCCGGTCGCGGCTGATGCTGTTCCAGGGGATGTTGACCGCGCCCGGGATGGTGCCGCGCAGCACCCAATCGGGCGTGCGCGAATCCACGATGAGGATGCTGGTGTCGCCCGCCGAGAGACGTGCCAGATAGTCGAGCATTTCGAGCTCGCCGATGGTCTCGACACCGGGCAGGGCCTGCATGGGCTGGACGCAGTAAGGCGGGCAGCCACGGTCGGTCTTTTGGTAGATCTCGGGCAGAACGGCCTCGGGATCCTGGCCGCGCTCGATGCTGACCGCCTGGCCTTTGTGCATGACCGCGATGCTGTCCAGCGTCGGCGTGATGCGATTATCGGCAGCGCTGGCAAGGGCAGAGGTCGAAAGGCCAAGCAACAAAGCGGCAAGACGCAGGGCGATGGGGCTGGAACGCATGGGCTTGAATCTCCGGGCTGGGCGGGACAATGGATTGAGGATTGTCAATTGAATGGAGGCTAACCGCAAGTATCCCAATCCCGTCACACTGGCTTGTTTCCTGATGCATGGGGCAGAGGCGGCATCCTGCCGCCCAGGATGTCGGGTCTCAGGTGCGCATCCCTGGCGAGGAACTGTAGCTGTCGATAACCTCGACATAGTTGGCGCGCTCAAACTCCGCCGGGCGCGGCACCGCAAGCGCGCTCACCCGTCCTCGGAAATCCGCGACCGACTCAAAGCCGTGCTGCTCCATCCACTGCTCCATGCCGCTCAGCACACTGGCGAGTTGTCCGGGGCCGCGCTCAAGCAGGGCGCTGCACAGATGCACCACGTCGGCGCCGGCCAGCAGCAGCTTGATGGCGTCGTTTGAGTCATGTACACCGCCCGTGGCGCCGAGCGAGAGATGCTCGATGCGTCCGTAGAGCAGGGCGATCCAACGCATGGCGAGCAGGATGTCGGCGGAGGTGGAGGGCTTGAGCCGGGGCACCAGCCGCAGCGAGTCGATGTCGATATCGGGCTGATAGAAGCGGTTGAAGAGCGCCACCCCGTTCGCGCCCGCCTCGGCGAGCTGCCCCACGAAATGCGGCAGCGAGCTGAAGGCGGGCGAGAGCTTCATGTTGATGGGGATGTGCACCTGGGCGCGCAGCGCGCGCAGCAGATCGAGATAGCGCTGTTCGACCGCCGCGCCGCTCTGCCCGAGGTTGCCTGCGACATAGTAGACGTTGAGTTCCAGCGCATCGGCGCCGGCGTCCTGAATCTCGGTTGCATGGGTAATCCAGCCGCCGGGCGTAATGCCGTTGAGGCTCGCGATGACCGGGATATCGAGCGCCTGCTTGAGCTGGTGGATGTGCTCCAGATATTGATCAAGCGGATTGGCGAAGTCGTGATGATCAGGCAGAAAGCCATCGCCTACCTCGGCGAAGCCGATGTCCTGATGGTGCAGAAAGCGCACCATGGTTTCGGACTCGGCGGTGATGGCCTCCTCGAAGAGCGACCAGAGGATGATGGCGGCGGCGCCCCGATCCTCCAGCTCGCGGGCCATGCCGATGCTGCGCGAGAGCGGCGATGCCGAGGGCACCAGCGGATTTTTGAGGGTCAGACCCAGATAGTGCGTGGTTAGAGCCATGGTCGAGAATCCTGTAGCGTGCGTGAAGACGACAAAGCCGCGCTCATTCCGATGCGGTGTTGGACGTGGCCTTTTTCACCGCCAGGTGCGCGAGCTGCTCGTAGAGATCGAAGCGGGTGCGCACATGCTGCTGGGCCAGCTGGAGATAGCGCTCGGCGGCATCGGGATGGATGCGGTTGAGCACGCTGAAGCGGGTCTCGGTCGAGATGAAGTCGCGATAGGGCAGGGTTGGCGGCTTGCTGTCCATGTGCAGCGGATTCTCACCGCTGGCCAGGCGGCGCGGATCGTAGCGGAACAGCGACCAGTGGCCGGCGTTCACGGCCAGATCCTGCTGGCGCAGATTGTTTGAAAGATCCACGCCGTGCGCGATACAGGGTGCGTAGGCGATGATGAGCGAGGGCCCGTCGTAAGACTCGGCCTCCAGGAAGGCGCGCACCAGCTGGACATCCTTGGCGCCGAAGGCGACCTGGGCCACATAGACGTTCTCGTAGGCCATGGCCATCATGGCCAGATCCTTCTTGAAGGTGGGCTTGCCGCCCGCCGAGAACTTGGCCACGGCGCCGAGCGGGGTGGCCTTGGAGGTCTGACCGCCGGTGTTGGAATAGACCTCGGTGTCGAGAATGAGCAGGTTGACGTTGCGCCCGCTGGCCAGCACATGATCGACGCCGCCGTAGCCGATGTCGTAGGCCCAGCCGTCGCCGCCGATGATCCAGACGCTGCGCCGCACCAGATTCTCGGCAATGGAATCGAGCAGACGCGCCTGGGGGCTGTCGATCGAGGCGAGCTTGGTCTTGAGCGCGGCCACCCGCTCGCGCTGCTCGTGGATGCCCGCCTCGCTCGACTGATCGGCGTCAAGCAGTCCAGCGGCCAGATCGCCGCCGATGCGCTCGGCGAGCTGTTCGACCAGCTCGCGCGCCTGGGTGGCCTGCTTATCGACCGCGAGCCGCAGCCCCAGACCGAATTCGGCATTGTCCTCGAAGAGCGAGTTGTTCCAGCTCGGGCCACGTCCCTCGGCGTTGGTGGTGTAGGGCGTGGTGGGCAGGTTGCCGCCATAGATGGAGGAACAGCCGGTGGCGTTGGCGATGAGCATGCGGTCGCCGAAGAGCTGGGTGGCGAGCTTGATGTAGGGCGTTTCGCCACAGCCCACGCAGGCCCCGGAGAACTCGAACAGCGGTTGCAGCATCATGGCGTGCTTGATCTTGGAGGGGTCGAGCGCGCGCCGGTCGTATTCGGGCAGGCCGAGGAAGAAGTCCCACAGGGGTTGCTCGCGGTCGTGAATCTGCTCGGCGGGCACCAGATTGAGCGCCTTGTGGTGCGGATCCTTGCGATCGCGGATGGGGCAGACCTCGACGCAAAGTCCGCAGCCGGTGCAGTCATCGGGCGCGATCTGATAGCTCACATGGTGATCGGGCGGGAAGTCCTTGCCCTTGACCGGGGCATGGCGGAAGTCCGCCGGGGCGTTTGCGAGCAGCGCGGCGGGATAGACCTTGGCGCGGATGGCCGCGTGCGGACAGACCAGCGGACACTTGCCGCATTGGGTGCAGAGTTCAGGATCCCACTCGGGGAGCTGAAGCGCGATGTTGCGCTTTTCGTAGCGGGTAGTGCCGCTTGGCCAGGTGCCATCGGCGGGCATAAGGCTCACCGGCAGGCTGTCGCCGCGCCCGGCGATGAGGGTGGCGGTCACGCGGCGCACGAATTCGGGCGCATTCTCGGGCACCACGGGCGGGCGCTCGAAGGCGCTGGTGGGCGCGGCGGGCACCTCGACCTGATGCAGCCCGGCAAGCGCCGCGTCGATGGCGGCGTTGTTGCGATCGAGCAGACGCTGGCCCTTCTTGCCATAGGTTTTTTTCACCGCCTCCTTGATGTGGGCGATGGCCTCCTCGGCGGGCAGAATGCCCGAGATGGCAAAGAAGCAGGTCTGCATGATGGTGTTGATGCGCCGCCCCATGCCGGTGCGCTCGGCGATGCCATAGGCGTCGATGACATAAAAGCTGAGTTCTTTGTCGATGATGGTCTGCTGCATGGAGCGCGGCAGATCGTCCCAGACGCGCTCGGGCGGGGTAGGCGAGTTGAGCAAAAAGACAGCGCCCTGACGTGCCTTGTCGAGCATCTCAAAGCGGCTGAGGAAGGTGGGCTGGTGACAGGCGACAAAGCTCGCCTCGTTCTCGCCGATGAGATAGGTGCTGCGAATGGGGTGCGGCCCGAAGCGCAGATGGCTGATGGTCATGGCGCCGGCCTTTTTCGAGTCGTACTGGAAATAGCCCTGGCCGTGGTTGGGCGTTTCCTCGCTGATGATCTTGATCGAGTTCTTGTTGGCCGAGACCGTACCGTCCGAGCCCAGGCCGAAGAAAACACAGGCGGTGATGCCCTCGGCGGCATCGGGCCGGAAATCGGCATCCCAGTCGAGGCTGGTGTGGCTCAGATCGTCGTGGATACCGATGGTGAAATGGTTTTTCGGGTGCTCGCGGGCCAGCTCATCGAGCACCCCCTTGGCCATGCCCGGCGTGAATTCCTTCGAGGACAGCCCAAAGCGCCCGCCGATGACGCGCGGCATGGCGTCGCGTTCGCCCTCGGCCACGGCCTGGGCCAGGGCGGTGACCACGTCCTTATAAAGCGGCTCGCCATCGCTGCCCGGCTCCTTGGTGCGATCGAGCACCGCAAGCGCCCTGACGGTGGCTGGAATGGCGCCGAGCATTGCCGCCGGGTCGAGCGGACGGAAAAGCCGCACCTTGACCAGCCCCACCTTCTCGCCGCGCGCCACCAGATGCTCGACCGCCTCCTCGGCGGCGCCCAGCCCCGAGCCCATGAGCATCATCACCCGCTCGGCGTCGGGCGCGCCCACGTAATCGAAGAGGTCATAGTGACGACCGGTTAGTTCGCCGAAGCGCGCCATGATACGGCGCACCACTTCCGGGGTGGCGGCATAGTAGGGATTGACCGTCTCGCGGCCCTGGAAATAGACATCCGGGTTTTGCGAGGTGCCGCGAATGACGGGATGATCGGGATTGAGTGCGCGCGTGCGACAGGCCCTGACCTGATCCTCGTCGATGAGGGCGCGCACCGTCTCGATGCTCAGACGCTCGATCTTGTTAATCTCGTGCGAGGTGCGAAAGCCATCGAAGAAATGCAGGAAGGGCACGCGGCTTTCGAGGGTGGCGGCCTGGGCGATGAGCGCGAAGTCCATCACCTCCTGTACCGAGGCCGCGCACAGCATGGCAAAACCGGTGGCGCGACAGGTCATGACGTCGGAGTGATCGCCAAAGATCGACAGGGCCTGAGCGGCCAGCGAGCGCGCCGAGACATGCAGCACCGTTGGGGTCAGCTCGCCGGCAATCTTGTACATGTTCGGGATCATCAGCAGCAATCCCTGCGAGGCGGTGAAGGTGGTCGAGAGCGCGCCGCCCTGGAGTGCGCCATGCACCGCGCCTGCGGCGCCTGCCTCGCTCTGCATCTCGATCACATCGGGAACCGTGCCCCACAGGTTACGGATACCGAGCGAGGACCACTCGTCGGCCCACTCGCCCATGGACGAGGCCGGCGTGATCGGGTAGATGGCGATGACCTCGTTGGTGAGGTGTGCGACATAGGCGGCGGCTTCGTTGCCGTCGAGGGTAGCCAGTTGCGTGTGCGACATGGATCGGTCCCGAATGCGTTAAGTGGTCGGTTGCGCAGGCGCGCGCTGTCGATCAGGCTCAACTATAGACGCAAATCCGCCTGACTTCGGTCGCATCTTTGTCATCCGGGGCGACACACCGCGACTGTTATGATCGAGGTCATGTTTCAAGCCGCCTTTGTGTCGGATGGCTCAACGAAACCTGATAAGAGAGACCGCATGAGAGACCTCGGCGACCCGCGCCTGCTGTGCTTCAGACCCATGGGCGAGCAGGATCTAGCTGCTGTTCTGGTGGTGGAGGCCGCCGCCTACAGCCATCCCTGGAGCGAGGACATCTTTCGCGACTGTCTGCGCGTTGACTATGACTGCTGGGTCGGCGAACTGGGCGAAGCCATTGTGTGTCACGGGATTCTCTCGGTGGCTGTGGGCGAGTGCCACCTCTTCAACCTCTGTGTGCATCCCCATTGGCAGGGGCGGGGGCTGGGCCGTCAGTTGCTGCGCCATCTGCTTGGGGTGGCCCGGGGGCAGGGCGCCGAGACCGCCTTTCTGGAGGTGCGCGCCTCCAATCTCGCCGCCAAAAGACTCTATGACTCGGAAGGCTTTTGCGAGATTGGGCGACGACGCGGCTATTACCCCGCGCCGCGCGGACGGCGTGAGGATGCCATCGTGCTGGCGCTTGAACTGGGTCTGATACCCTCGAGTTAAACCTAACACTGATTGGCAATGGGTATATTCTTGAACGCCATGATCTCCCCTGCCAAAAAAACCGCCATGCGATTCTTCAACACCGAAGGCCCAATCCGCCCCGAGGATCATTATTATCTACCGCCCCTCTCGCGCTGGGATCTTGACGAAATTCTGAGGCTGATCGATCAGAAGAAATACTTCCTGCTCCATGCCCCGCGCCAGACCGGCAAGACGAGCTGTCTGCTGGCGCTGATGGAGCATCTCAACCGCGAGGGGCGCTATCGGGCGGTTTACGCCAATATCGAGCCGGCGCAGGCGTATCGCGAACAGGTGGATGCCGGTATGGCGACGGTTATCCTGGCCATCGCCGAGGGGGCTCGCTGGTGGTCGGGCGACCGTCAGGCCGAAGTCCTGGCGCGGCAGGTGCTGGAACAGCCAAGCCAGTCACTGGCCTTGCAGACCTTTCTCGCGCGCTGGTGCGAGCATCTGGAACGTCCGCTTGTCCTCCTGCTCGACGAGGTGGATGCCCTGGTTGGCGACACCCTGATCTCACTCCTGCGCCAGTTGCGTGCCGGCTACACCCAGCGTCCGCAC
>JAFGTZ010000183.1 GCA_016938795.1 Chromatiaceae bacterium
GCCGATGAGGGCGCTGTTGATGCCGACGATCTGGCCGCCGAGATCGAGCAGCGGGCCGCCCGAGTTGCCCGGATTGATGGAGGCGTCGGTCTGGATCAGCTCGCCGAGCTGGTTGCCGGCGACCTCGGCGCGTCCGATGGCGCTCACCATGCCCAATGTGGCGCTCTGGCCGAGGCCGAATGGATTGCCGATGGCGATGACCAGATCGCCAACCTCCAGACGGTCGGAATCGGCAAAGCCGAGCGCCTCGATGTCAACCGGCGGAATGGCGAGAATGGCGATGTCGCTGGCCTCGTCCACGCCGAGAAGCTGGGCGCGAAAGCGACGCCCATCCTTCAAGGTGACCTGGATCCGGGTGGCGTTGCGCAGCAGATGGGCATTGGTAATGACATGGCCGCGCGCGCCGTCCACGATGACGCCCGAACCGATGCTTTCCTGATGCTCCATCTCGCCCGGCTCGGGGAGCGGAAAACCGAAGCGCTCAAGAACGGCGCGCAGCTCCGGGTCGCGCAGAAAGGGGTGGTCCTCGATGGCAATCTCGGCCTCGGCCGAGATGGTGACGACCGCCGGGGTGACGCGGCGCATCAGGGGGGCGAGCGAGGGATAGCCGCCGCGCGCGCTGCGCCAGTCCGTGCCGGGGAGCAGCGGCGCGGTTCCGGTCTCTTCGGGCGGCTGAAGCGGCGCCTGTGCGCAGGCGCCGAGCAGTAGCGAGGCCGCAAGCCCGAAGAGGAGGGAACGAGCGCGGCGACTCATGGCCATCTCAGCGGGCCAGCGCGCTGGCGAGCCGCAGCCGCAGCCCGGCATCGGTTGGCTGATTGATGAGCAGGGCAAAGCGCGCCCAGCCGCTGCCCTGGCGCACGAAGCCTGCATAGCAGCTCACCCCGCTCAGGGTGCCGGTCTTGGCGCGCACGGAGGGGTTGCCGTGCTGTTCGGGCAGCAGATCGCGATAGGGCTCGAAGGCCGCCAGCAGCTCGACGAGCTGGCGCGCGCTCAGCCGATTGCCGCGCGAGAGTCCGGCGCCGTCTTCAATCACCGCATCGCTCCAGCCGAAGCGCTCGCGCACAAAGCGCCGCATGGCCGCGCGCGCCTCGGCCATGTCCACCTGGCCTTGATCATCGGGCGCGGCCAGATGCACGAAGAGCGCGTTGGCGATGAAGTTGTTCGAATACTCCAGCATGGGCGCAATCTGGGCCTCCAGGGTGCGGCTGTTGCGATGGCGATAGAGCAGGCGCGCGTCCCGAGGCTGTTCGGCCAGGCGCCACGCTGTGCCAACCTCGATGCCAGCGGCGCGCAGCTTGGCGGCGAGCAGCTCGGCAAAGTGGCGCAGGGCGCGCTCGCGCGTCACTAGGCTCAGGCGATCGCGTCCCTCGGGTGCGCTGAGCGCGAGCGCGCGCGCCGTGGGGGTGAGCGGGGTCTGCGCCTCGCCGCTGCGCACCGCCTGCCCCTGGCGTTCCACCGCCACCGAGTTGAAGTTCGCGGCCAGTGCGGTGAGCGGGGCATCGTAGGGATTGCGCGAGTCGGAACGTCCGGCAATCTCCAGCGCGGGATCGAAAAGGCTGTCATCGACCCCGATGCCGGTCACGCGGCTCAGTCCACGCTGGCGCAGCCCCTCGACCAGACGGTCGAGCTCTTCCGACACCAGCCAGGGATCGCCGCCCCCCTTCACCCAGATCCAGCCGTCCCTGTCGGTGGCTACATCGGTGTGGAAGCGATGCGCGCGGCCCCAGGTCTCCAGCGCCGCATAGGCGGTGAGCAGCTTGAGCGTCGAGGCGGGCACCCGGGGCATCTCGGCCTGATAGGCCAGCGCGGGCCGCCCCGGCGACTCGACGTAGAGGCTCGCCGCGCTCAGGTCGCGCACCTCGGCGAGAGGGTCGGCCCAGGCCGCAGGCCCGCCTGCAGAGAGCAACAAGAACCCGCTTAACAGCCAGAGGAGGGGCGAGCGGACAGTGAATGGAGTCGTCAACATGGATGCACCGAGCATGAGCGGTCGAATTGGCGCGGGGGCCAAGGCCTGGATGCGCATGGCTGGAAGCCGCGCAGACTTTCGGCTAGCTTAGCGCCTGCCTTTTGCGCGGAGAATCCTTGCATGATGAATAAAACGCTTGTTGGTCTTGTTGGTGTGACCGCCTTCGCGGCACTTATCCTCGCCGGCGGCAAGACGCCAGCCCCGCCCGAGCCGAGCCTTGCGCCCGCCCCGGAGCCGCTCGCCGTCGAGGCGGCATCCAGCGATGAGCCTGTCGTTCCCGTCGAAGTCAGCGCCGAGGCGCGGTTGCGCGAGAAGGCGCTGGCCGCCGGCCTGTCCAGTCTGCCAAGCACCCTGATCGAGCCGCGCGACAATGCCATCACGCCCGACAAGATCGAGCTGGGCCGGATGCTCTTTTTCGATCCGCGCCTCTCGGCCAGCGGCGTGATCAGCTGCAACACCTGCCACAATGTCGGCACTGGCGGCGATGACAACCTGCCCACCTCGATTGGCCACGGCTGGCAGACCGGTCCGCGCAACTCGCCCACAGTGTTCAACGCGGGGCTCAACATCGCGCAGTTCTGGGATGGTCGCGCCGAGGATCTCAAGGCGCAGGCCAAGGGGCCGATCCAGGCCGGCGTGGAGATGGCCAACACACCCATGCAGGCGGTGGCCACGGTCAAGAGCATGCCCGAATATGTCGAGCGCTTCACCCAAGTGTTCCCCGAGGAGCAGGATCCGGTGAATTTCGACACCATCGCCAAGGCCATCGAGGCCTTCGAGGCGACTCTGGTCACGCCGAACGCCCCCTTCGATCGCTTCCTCGCGGGCGAGGATGCGGCGCTCGACGAAACCCAGCAGGCGGGGCTCGAACTCTTCATCGGGCGCGGCTGCACCGCCTGTCACAGCGGCCCGAACATCGGCGGCCGGAGCTATTTCCCCTTTGGTCTCATCAACCGTCCGAACGCCGAGGTTCTGCCGCCCGAGGACAAGGGGCGCTTCGAGGTGACGCACAATCCAGCGGATGAATACGTCTTCCGCGTCGCGCCGTTGCGCAATGTGGCCCTGACCGCACCCTATTTCCACTCGGGCCGGGTCTGGGATCTGAAGGAGGCCGTGCAGGTCATGGGCCATGCCCAGCTCGGACTTGCGCTTAGCGATGAGGAGGCCGGGAAGATCGTGTCCTTCCTCGAATCGCTCACCGGAGAGATGCCCAGCATCGCCTATCCGGAGCTGCCGGCCGAAACGGCCGCGACCCCACGTCCGACGCTCTAGCTAGACAGGCCCTTGTCTCACTCTCCCTCTGCCCAGCGGAAGCAGGTCTGGCTGAGGGAGAGCCTTGTGGAAGCGGCTTCCAGCCGCGAGCCGACAGCGATGTGCTTGCAGACAAAGATGCCGCCGCGCTCGCCAGCAGCGCTTATCGTAAGTTCTCAACCGCAGCGCGGGGGTTTTTGCGGCTTGTAGGATGGCGAAGTTCGACATGCACAGATCGCGGGTCTGACCGGGACTTGTGCTGACCTTCGGCGGGGGCTAGTTGGGGCGAATCGGGACGCTGAACGGCTGGGTTGGGATCTGTATTGTATAATGCTTAGTGTGATATAAAAGCGGAGCTGCAACGCGCGTGAGGATTTTCAAGAACGCTTGGTTCGAGCGCTTCGCGCGCAAACAGAAGATTTCTGATACAGCGCTAAGGGCGGCTGTTGATCGGGCGGAACAGGGTCTGATCGATGCCGATCTGGGCGCTGGGGTCATCAAGCAGCGCGTGGCTCGCCCTGGACAAGGACGCTCGGGCGGCTATCGAACCCTGATCCTGTTCCGCCAATCCCATCGCGCCTTCTTCGTCTACGGATTCGCCAAGAGCGAACAGGCCAATATCAGCGCCGAGGAAGAAGCGGCTTTCAAGAAAGCCGCCCATTACGTCCTGGATCTGACGGACGAGCAAATCGCGGCCCTGATCCGAAACGGACAATTTTGTGAGCTGGACAATCATGGCTAAACAGTACCGCAGCGAAGCCCTCGCCTCGATCCATGAAACGATGGAAGCCCTGCACGAGCTGGGCGCGATCGACAAGCAAACCATGCGCGTGTTCAACGACACCTGCCTGACGCCAGTTGCGCCCTTTCCGCCCGAAGCCATTCGCGCCCTACGCGAACGTGAACACCTCTCGCAGCCAGTCTTTGCTCGCTATCTCAACGTCAGCAAAAACCTGGTCTCCGATTGGGAGCGTGGCGTGAAACGCCCCGGAGGGCCGGCACTGCGCCTTCTGACCGTCATCGAGAAGAAGGGTATCCAGGCCATTGCCTGAACATTTAAGTGTCGGAGCGGATACAGTAAGGCCGTTCATGCGGGTGAATAGCACCTAGACACAGACAGGGCTAGCTCACTGGACGTATCCAACACCCGATGCGATACGAAAACATGAAGCGCGAATTACCGGCTTGATCGCCAGGCTCTCACATCCGACTCGCGCCAAACCGTCCTCGACCCATGACGCCGAGGTCGCGGGAAGACACCCCGCTCACAAAGTCGCAGCAGCTCTGAGCGACGGAGCCCGGTCAGTCGGCAGGTCTCGATGGCGTTGATCAGGCGTTCCTGACGATGGTGACGCATTCTCTCGCGTGATCCTTCGGGCACCGGCAATCCTCC
>JAFGTZ010000184.1 GCA_016938795.1 Chromatiaceae bacterium
AGTTCCGCCAGAAGGCCGGCATGAAGAGAATCAGCAGGGTGAAGATTTCCAGTCGCCCGGCCAGCATCCCGAAAATCCCCAGCCACTTGACCACCGGATCGACCGTGGCAAAACTGGACGCCACTTCACCGAGTCCAGGTCCACAAAGATTTACGGTCGCCACGACAGCGCCGAAGGCCGACTCCAGATCGAGTCCGGCCGCCATCATGGCCACGGTCAGCAGCAGGCAGGTCACGATATAGAGCACATAGAAACCCCAGACCGAAAAGAGCACATCCTCCTTGACGGCACGCTGACCGACCTTGACTTGCAGCACGGCATGCGGATGAGCAAACTGGAGCAACTGACGCACACCCAGCTTGGCCAGCAGCATCACGCGCAACACCTTGATCCCTCCTGCCGTAGACCCGCCACAGCCCCCCGTGAACGACAGGATGACCAGCACCAGCGGAATGTGCAGCGGCCAGTCGCCAAAGGTCGCGGTACCAAAGCCGGTGCTGGTGAGGATGGAGACAACCTGAAAGGTTCCATGCCGAAGTGACTCCCAACCATCGGCATAGGCGCCCGCCCAATACAGACTCGCGGCGATGAAGAGCGAACTGAAGAAAAAGATCAGCCCGAACGTGCGTGTCTCCGAATCGCGCAGATAGGCGCGGACGTCCAGGTCGCGCCAGACGACGAAATGGATGGCGAAATTCACGCCGCCGGCCAGCATGAAAACGATCGCGATCGACTCGATCAGCGGGCTATCGTAATACCCGATGCTGGCGTCATAGGTCGAGAAACCGCCGGTAGCCACGGTCGCAAAGGCATGGCCGATGGCATCGAACACCGTCATCCCAGCCAGCCAGAAGGCCAGCGCACAGGCCGCCGTCAGACCAAAATAGAGCGACCAGAGCACGCGCGCCGTCTCACCGATGCGCGGCGTCGGTTTGTCGTGCTTGGCCACGCCCGAGGCCTCGGCGCGGTAGAGCTGCATTCCGCCCACGCCCAGCAGCGGCAGAATGGCCACCGCCAGCACGATCACGCCCATACCGCCGAGCCACTGGATCTGCTGACGGTGGTAAAGGATTGACTTGGGCAAGCGGTCAAGTCCGGCGATCACGGTCGCGCCCGTGGTGGTGAAGCCCGAGATCGACTCGAAGATCGCATCGGTCAGACTCAGATGCAGCCCAAAGATGAAGGGTAGCGCACCGACCAGCCCCAGCAGCGCCCAGAACAGTGCAACGATCAAAAATCCATCATGGACGGAGAGCTCGCTGTCGGCGCGGATATTTGGCAGCCAGAGCATCAGCCCCGCGCTCGCCGTCACGATGAGCGAACCCATGAATACCGGCCACTGCCCATCCTGATACAGCAGCGCCACAGCCAGCGATGGAAGAAAGCTCAGGCTGTAGAGCAGCAACAGCAGGCCGAACAGCCGGATGATGGGGCGCCAGTGCATGGTTCCGCCGTGTAATTGGGTCTAAGGGCGTCGAGCGCCCATCTCGGACGCTGACGAAGGCGCGACGGATACTTTCAGGATGCATGGCGCACGTCAAGTTGACTGACCGGTCACTTTGTATGAAGTGATACCAATCACAGATGGATTTTTCGGTGTGGGCTGGGGGATAGACGCAGGGGTGTCAGCGGCAGGGATGCCGCTGCCAAGACCCAGCCCGGAGCGCATGAGAAAAACCAAAAAACTGATGTGCGATGAGCAGAGCACGCTCAATCCAGAACGCCCGCTCCCGGCAGCCTAACCCACACCAGCAGACCGCCCGCCTCGGCGCGCCCAAAACCGAGTGTGCCGCCATAGGCCTCGACCACGTCGCGCACGATCGCCAGCCCCAGCCCGGTGCCGGCCTCACGTTCATCGAGCCGCAGACCGCGCTCGCCAAGTCGCGGCCAGTGCTCCGGGGCCACACCAGGGCCGTCGTCGCCGATGCGCACTTCCACCTGCCCCACCGCCACTTGGGACACCCCAATCTCAACCCGCCCACGCGCCCACTTGGCCGCGTTTTCGAGCAGATTGCCAAGCAGTTCGAGCAGATCATCCGCCATCAGCGCCACCGCGACCCGCTCGGGAGCCGTGATCTGCCAGTCGATCCGCTCGCCGGCGGGGGTGCGTTCCAGGGTGCGCAGCAGGCGTGCGAGATTTTCGACCACCTCGGCGCGCGCAGCATGCGGCGGATGGCCGGAGCGCACGCGCGCGCGGATCAGTTCGCGCTCGACGCGCCGGCGCATGGTCAGGGCCAGTTG
>JAFGTZ010000185.1 GCA_016938795.1 Chromatiaceae bacterium
AGCTCGCCAAGCCCGCCGCTACAGCCGAGGATGACCGAGCTGTGCGCGCGGTCGAAATCGCCATCGGCGTAGCCGGCATCCTCCAGGGCGCGGCGCACAGCCTCCAGACTCAGCAGCTGGATGGGGTCGATCGAGGGCAGCGCCTTGGGCGGGATACCAAAGCGGGCCGGATCGAAGGGGATTTCGTCGAGAAAGCAGCCCCACTTGGAATAGACCTTGTCGCGGATGCGCGGATCGGCGTCGTAGTAGAGCCGCCAGTCCCAGCGGCTGGGTGGAATCTCGCTGATGGCGTCGATCTGATGGAGGATGTTGTGCCAGAAGGCGTCCGGCGTCTCGGCGCGCGGCAGGATTGTGCCGATGCCGATGATGGCGATATCGCTCGGGGCCGGCGGTTGTTCGTCCACGGCTTCCGATCTCAGGGCCACGGCGGGCGGCGCGCACAGCTCGGCGTGCAGGCTGGCCATGTCGGTCAGGCCGTCACGCAGCGCGGCGATCTGGCCGATCATGTACATGCCCTCGCGGCGCTGATCCTCGGGGCCGACCTCAATCAGACGCTCGCCCTCGCGCTGCACGCCCTTGGCCGCGATGCGCAGCCGCCCGAGACAGAGGGCATCGAGCGCGCGGCTGATCTCGGCGGCCTCGCGCCCCTCGGCGCGCAGCGCGCGCGCGGTCTCGGCGAAGGTCTCGACAAAGGGCGTGATGGCGCAGCGCGAGGCATGGCCGGGTCCGGTTTCGAGGTTGACCGTGCGCGTGCAGGCGAGCGCCTCGCGCTGAAAGGCGGCGGTGATGGCGCCGCTCGCCACCGCCTCGCGGGTAAAGAGATAGGCGCTGCCCATGAGCACGCCGATGGTGATGCCGCGCTCGGTGAGCGGTGCGGCCAAGGCCTCGATCATGCGCGCCGAGCGCGCGTCGTGGATGCCGCCGGCAAAGAGCACCTGCACCTCGGGCGCAAGGCGCTCGGGCACGGCATCGAGCAGGGCGGCAATGGCCCCTTCCCAGAGCGCGAAGCTGCCGAGCGGTCCCACGTGACCGCCGCATTCGCGCCCCTCGAAGATGAGGCGGCGCGCGCCCTGCTCGATGTAGAGCCGGGCGAGCGTCGGGGTGGGCACATGCAGCCAGCCATGGATGCCGAGCGCCTCCAGCCGCGCGGCCTGATCGGGGCGTCCGCCGGCGATGAGCGCAAAGCGCGGACGGATGCGGCTCACCACCTCCAGTTGCGCCTCCAGCAGTTCGCTGGGCGCAAAGCCGAGCAGGCCCACGCCCCAGGGACGCTCGCCGAGCTGCGCGGCGGTGTCGTGCAACAGGCGCTCGACGGTCTCGGCCCGCAGCAGCGCCAGCGCCACCATGGGCAGGGCGCCGGCCTCGGCCACGGCGGCGGCGAAGGCGGCGCGGTCGCTCACCCGCGTCATGGGCCCCTGGACGATGGGATAGCGGGTACCGAGCGCGCGCGCCAGCGGCCCCTCGGCGCGCAGTTGCGGCTGTGCGCGCATCACCTCCAGCGCCTGCTCGCTTTCGGCGAGGATGGCGCGCACCAGGCGGCCAGTGGTGTGGTAGCGTGCGCGCAGCCGCGCCGCCTCGCCAACGCCCTGGCCGATGGGCCAGGCGCGCCGCTCGGGCGCCTCCCAGCCGAGCAGGCGCACGGCCTGATCGCGCCAGTCGGGAGACGCTTCGCTCAGTGCGCGTAGATGCTCAGCTGCCTGCCAGCCCGGTCGGCGCAGCAGGCGCAGCGCGCGCCCGCCATCGGCGCCACCAAGCAGCAGGCTGTCCTGCCCCGAGCAGCCCTCGATCGCGCGCTTCCAGGACTCGGGGAGGGGCGACTCGGGCATCAGCCAGAGTGCATCATCGAGCACCACGCCCGCCGCGCCTGCCGCGCGACAGGCCGCCGCCGTGCGCGGGCCCATGGCGCCCTGGGCATGAATGGGCAGCTCGCTGCGCTCAAGCAACGCCTGCACCAGCACAAAGGTTGATTCCTCGCCGCACCAGCCGCCCGCCTCCTGGCCCTTGGCGATGAGGCCCGCCATGGCGGGATGCGCCGGGAGGGTGGCGAGCTGCTCGGCGGCGGTGATTTCGACCAGCAGCTGAGCCTGGGACAGGGTCGCGCTCAGTCGCTCCAAACCATCGTTCAGATCTTCCGGGCTCCAGGCTGCCAGGACCAGCCAGAGGGCTGCATGGTCCGCGAGGTCAGTCAGCAGTCCCGAGGCTTGGGCCGGCTCGATCTGATCGAGGCGCAGACGCAGACCCAGGGCCTGATCCGCACGGACCAGGCTCAGCAGTGGCCCGAGCGTGCGCCGCGCCGCCTCCAGCCGATCCGCCGGGCAGTACTCCAGATCGAGAAGGCCGATACCGCCCGCGCGTGCGGTGGCGAGCGCCAGCCCGGCCGGGGCGAGTTCAATGGGACTGAGGCTGAAACAGCGGAAGGCGGGGCGAGAGAGCATGGCGGAAGCAGATCCTCGGTGGAATTGCGCGGGGTCAGGCGGGGGCTGTGCCAAGCAGGACTTCCAGCCCTCCGGCGGGGTTGTCCCGGTACTCCCAGTGCCCGTCGCACAGCGTGGCCACGCGCGGACCAAAGGGGTTGGCGGTGCCGACGAAGAGCCCATGGGGTGTCGAGATGAGGTTGCGGCAACCGTAGTTATAGGGGTTGTCGAAGCCGGTGCGGGTCACCGGCAGCCAATTCTCGCCGTCGCAGGTGCGCCACAGATCGAAGCCGCCCTGCAGACGGATGAACTCCTCGACACCGCTCGCCAGAAGCAGGCGCGCCGCGCGCCAGGGCTTGGCGCTCAAGTCAACGTAACGCAGGATGACCGTCCAGTCCATGGTGCCGGCATAGAGCCAGCCGTCGTGGATGCCCATGCGCCACACATAGCCGCAGAAATACTGATTGAAGCCGGCGCCCATGGCGCTCAGCGGCTCCTTGCCGTCGCGGGCATTGCCGACCACGATGTCCCAGTCGCCGTTTTCGTGGACACGGATGATTTCGGCAGCGGCGGGGCCCACTTGAAAGCGGTGGTCGTAACCGCCGTTCTGAATGCCGGTGCCCACATAGAGATGCTCGCCAAAGGCGATCATGCTCACCGCGCCCTGATTGAGCGCGCCGCGTCCGGCGCCCTCGGAGAGGATCTTCTCCCAGCGATAGGGCGGCTCGCCCTCGGCGCGGGTGCGCCAGAGTTGAAAGCCCTTGTTGCCCCCGGTTCCTGCATAGAGATAGCCGTGACAGACCGCCATCTCATAGACCACCGCGACCTCGGGAGGGGCGTCGAAACCGGGATCATTGACCGAGCGCCACTGTCCCGAGGCCGGATCGCGACTTTCGAAGATGAGCGAGTTCCAGGCGACATTCACATTGCCCTGGCTGGCGCCCGTGGGGGCGGTGAAGAGCCGTCCCTTGAAGGGCGCCAGGGTGCGAATGGCGGTGACCACCAGGTGTTCTTGCCGGCTGGTGAAGCAGGGATTGGGTAGGGTCTCGAAGTCGCGCCCGTTCAGGGAGCGCAGAATCTCGGGCCCCTGTCCGCGCGAGCGCGACCAGCTTGCGACATAGAGCGCGGCTTGGGGGTCGGACTCGCCCTGAAAGACGCACATGGCGCGATAGCCCAGATCACGGCTGTAGCGGCAGCCATCATTGGGGTCGGTCACCATGGGCGCCTGATAACAGCGCTCCCAGTGATCGAGCGCCGGGCTGTAGCGCCAGATCTCGCCGCGTGCCGCCACCTCCTCGAATTCGGGCGTGTAATTGCGGTGCGCGCACTCCACCGGCCAGGTGTCGATGCGCACATAGGGCATGGCGAACTTGAGCAGGCAGAGATTGGCGCGCCCGGTGCCGATGTAGAGATGCTCGTTGAACCAGGCCGCCGAATAGGCATAGCTGTTGTGCCCATCGCCGAAGCCATTGGGACAGAGGCGGCGAAAGTGCTCGGCGCGCAGCCCAGGGCGCGGCTCCAGGTCGGGCCGCGCCAGCGGCTCAAAGGAGCGGGGTCTAGACGCCACGCTGGTAGCCCAGGCGTTCGGCGAGCGCCCAGCTTGGGTCGCTCAGCGTCTCCTCGGAGAGAAAACCGCGCCAGCGGTTGGCCGCCTCGGGATCGATGCGCTCGTGCAGGTGGAATTTGAGATCCCCGCTCATCTCACCGACGCGCTTGAGCCC
>JAFGTZ010000186.1 GCA_016938795.1 Chromatiaceae bacterium
CCATCCATGAACAGAACCGTTTTCTTCGTTTCCGAGAGCACCGGCATCACCGCCGAGACGCTTGGCCACAGCCTGCTGTCGCAGTTCGACACGCTCGACTTCGAGCAGGTCTATATGCCCTACATCAACACCGAGCTGCGCGCCGAGGCGCTCACCCAGCGCATGCAGGAGGCGGCCGAGCGCGACGGCGCACGCCCCATTGTGTTCGCCACCATGCTCAACAACGAGATCCGCGAGATTCTCCGCTCGGGCAACTGCTTCTACATGGAGCTTTTCGAGGGCTTCATCGAGCCGCTTTCGCTCGAGCTTGGGGTGGCGCCCAGCCGCAAGCCGGGGCAGAGCCATGCCATCACCCGTCCGAATTTCTATACCAAGCGCATCGAGGCGATCAATTTCGCCATGGCCAATGACGACGGGGTGCGCCCGGATAACTTCCATCGCGCCGATGTGGTGCTGATCGGGGTCTCGCGCGCCGGCAAGACGCCGACCTGTCTCTATCTGGCCATGCACTATGGGCTGCGCTCGGCAAACTATCCCATCACCGAGGAAGACTTCGAGCGCGGCGAGCTGCCACAGCTGATCTGGGACTGCCGCCACAAGCTCTTTGCCCTGACCATCGACCCCCAGCGTCTGCACCGCATTCGCGAGGAACGCCGCGCCGGCAGCGACTACGCCTCGCTCAAGCGCTGTCAGGAGGATGTGCGCCAGGCCTTCCAGATCTACAAGCGGCTTGGGGTGCCGGTGCTCAACACCACCAGTCAGTCGATCGAGGAGATTTCCTCGCAGATCATCCGCATCCTGAAAGAGGGGCCGGACGCCAGCGGTTTGCCGGCCACGGTGAACGCGGCCAACGCCTGAGCGCGGGCGCCCTTGGTTGCAGTTATTCGGGCGGCTGTCGATAATGCGGCGGTTTTTTCGCCAGGGCCGAGGGTGCGCCCGCAACCATCAACACAACCACAGCGCCCGCCCTGGCCCGGTGGCGGGGCGCGAGGAGAGGCAGTCTTGATCAAGATCGGAATTCCCCTGGAGCGCCATCCCGGCGAGCGGCGCGTGGCCTCGGTTCCCGAGGTGGTGCGCTCGCTGGTGAAGAAGGGCTTCGCGGTGCATGTCGAGGAGGGCGCGGGCGGGCGCGCGGGCTATCCCGATGCCGATTACCGCGAGGCGGGCGCCAGCCTGGTCGCGCGCGAGGCCGCCTTCGATGTCGATCTGCTGCTCAAGGTGCGCCGCCCCGAACCCGAGGAGGTCGAGCGGATGCGCCAGGGCGGCGTCCTCGTCGGCTTTCTGGAGAGCTGCGCCGAGGACGACCCGCTGACCGCCGCGCTGCTTGCCAGGCAGATGCAGGTTCTGGCCCTGGAGCGGATGCCGCGCACCTCGCGCGCCCAGTCGATGGACGCGCTCTCCTCCCAGGCCAATCTCGCGGGCTATCGCGCCACCCTGGAGGCAGCGGCGCGCTACGGGCGCTTCTTCCCCATGATGATGACCTCGGCCGGCTCGGCCAAGCCGGCGCGGGTGGTGGTGCTTGGCGCGGGCGTGGCCGGGTTGCAGGCCATCGCCACGGCGCGCCGTCTGGGGGCCGATGTGCATGCCTATGACGTGCGCCCCGAGACGCGCGAGCAGATCCTTTCGCTTGGCGCCAAGCCCATTGATCTCGATCTGGGCGAGAGCGGCAGCGGCGAGGGCGGCTATGCGCGCGAACTCTCCGAAGAGGCCCGCGCGCGCCAGCAGGCAGCGCTCGGCGATGCGCTCGCCAAGGCCCATGTCATCATCACCACGGCGCAGATTCCCTGCCGTCGCGCGCCCGTGCTGGTCACCGAGGAGGTGGTGCGGCGCCTGCGTCCCGGCTCGGTCATCGTCGATCTGGCGGCGGCGAGCGGCGGCAACTGTCCGCTCACCGTGGCCGATGAGGTCGTCGAGCGCGAGGGCGTGACCCTGGTGGGGCTGACCAACTTCCCCGCGCTGGTGGCCGCCGACGCGAGCGCCTTCTACGCGCGCAATCTCGCCAATCTCATCGACATCATGGTCGAGCCCGGCGAGGACGGCCCGCGCTGGCGCGATTTCAGCGCCGATGACATCACCGCCGCCATGTTGCTGACGCCCTAGGCGGCGCGCGGACATCCGGCCCGATCGAGTCGCTCGGGGGGTGAGGGCATGGCGCGGGACAGTCCGACCCCGCGCGCGCTTCCTCCAACCGGGCACTGACCACTGACCACTGACCACTGCATTCCCAGGAGTCCCGCTCATGCATGAGGTACTGGATCCCTCAATCGTTGCGCTTACTGTCTTCGTCCTCGCCTGCTTCATTGGCTACTGGGTCATCTGGGGCGTCACCCCCTCGCTGCACACCCCTTTGGTGGCGCTCACCAACGCCATCTCGGGCATCGTGCTGATCGGCGCCCTGCTGGTGGCGGGCGATCCGGAGGCCGGACTGCTGACCCAGTTGCTCGGCTTTCTCGCCGTGCTGCTCGCCTCGATCAACGTCTTCGGCGGCTTTCTGGTGACGCATCGCATGCTCTCCATGTTCAAGAAGAAGAAATAAGGGGACGCTCAGCCCATGGAACTCTCGGTCAATACCCAGGCGCTGGCCTATCTGGTCTCGGCGATCCTCTTTATCCTCGGCCTCAAGGGCCTGACCCATCCGGCCACGGCGCGGCGGGGCAATGTCTACGCCATGCTCGGCATGCTGATCGCCGTTGGCGCCACCCTGCTCGGGCATCAGGTGCAGTCCTATGGCTTCATCGTCGCCGGCATCCTCGGCGGCGCCCTTATCGGCACGCTGCTGGCCCTGCGCATCCAGATGACCGACATGCCGCAGCTGGTGGCCGCGTTGCACAGCTTTGTCGGCTTCGCGGCGGTGCTGGTCGCCATCGGCACCTTCTTTGCGCGGCGCGCCTCGGGCGATCTCGACGCCCTGCTGATGAGCGAGGTTTCCGCCGGTATCGTCATCGGCGCCATCACCTTCACCGGCTCGGTCATCGCCTTCGGCAAGCTCCAGGGGCTGCTGAGCGGCGCGCCGGTCAAATTCGCCGGGCAGCATCTGCTCAACGCGCTCATGGCGCTTGCGGCCATAGCGCTCGCGGTGCACTTTGCCATGACCGGCAGCCTGCTTGCGCTCTTCGCCATGACGCTGCTCGCCCTGGCGCTCGGCGTCACCCTCATCATTCCCATCGGCGGCGCCGACATGCCGGTCATCATCTCCATGCTCAACAGCTATTCGGGCTGGGCGGCGGCGGCAACCGGCTTCACCCTGCACAACACCCTGCTCATCATCGTTGGGGCCATCGTCGGCTGCTCGGGCGCCATTCTGTCCTTCATCATGTGCAAGGCGATGAACCGCTCGATCATCAATGTCGTCTTCGGTGGGTTCGGCTCGGACGGCGGTAGCGGCGAGAGCGCCGGCGCCCAGGCCGCCGAGAAGGGCATCAAGTCGGCCGCCATCGAGGATGCGGTCTACTGGATGGAGGATGCGGGCAAGGTCATCATCGTGCCCGGCTATGGTATGGCGGTGGCGCAGGCGCAGCACGCGCTCAAGGAACTCATGGAGCTTCTGGAGGCGGGCGGTGTCGAGGTGAAGTTCGCCATCCATCCGGTGGCCGGGCGCATGCCGGGCCACATGAACGTGCTGCTCGCCGAGGCCGACATCCCCTACGATCAGGTGCTGGAGATGGACGAGATCAACTCCGAGTTCCCCGGCACCGACGTGGTGCTGGTGGTGGGCGCCAATGATGTGGTGAATCCGGCGGCCAAGGAAGATCCCTCAAGCCCCATCTACGGCATGCCCATCCTCGAGGCTGGGCGCGCGCGCCAGGTCTATTTCCTCAAGCGCTCCATGCGCCCCGGCTATTCGGGCGTCGATAACCTGCTCTTCTATCAGGACAACACCTCGCTCATCTTCGGCGACGCCAAGGACACCATCGAGGGCATGAACAGCGCGCTCAAGGGGGGAGGGCATTAGACGTCGATGCCCCCTAGTGGGGGGGGGCTCCGAGCCTGCTGCAAACGCCTGATTCGAAAATCGAACCCACGCTATCTCAAGCCCTTCCTGCAAGGAGGGCTCGGATGGGGGGCGCGCGAGGCAGGAGACCCTTGGCGTGAAGATCGGCGATCATGACGTCTGGCGTTGTCTTCGTCACAATCCTGACAAGAAACCATCACCTTTTGTTCATTGGACCTCGGTTGCCGCTCCCTAGCATTATTCGGCTCGGTTCAGTCAATCTCACGAGGAGTGATTCAGGATGACAGGCAATCCGGTTCAGGGGCTATTGCTCTCCAGTCTTGTAGCGCTCGGTGCTGCGCTATCGGGCGGTCCAGTCCAGGCGGAAGATGCCGCCTTCGCGCCGCTCGCATCGTTGCAGGAAGTCAGCTTCCAGCGTATCGCCACGCTTGCGAACTACCGCAACCTCGATGCCGAGGCCATCGGTGAGGAAACGGTGTCCGAGATTGTCGCGGTCAGTCAGGACGGCAACCTGCTCGTCTACACCGACAGCCCGGGTGAGCGGATCGGTTTTGTCGATATCACCGATCCGCGCAACCCTCAGCCGGCTGGTACGCTCGGCGTGGGCGGCGAGCCCACCTCGGTTGATATGGTGGGCGACCGCTATGCGCTGGCAGCGGTCAACACCAGCGCAAGCTACACCGACGCCAGCGGCAAGCTGGTGGTGGTGGATGTGGCCACGCGAACCATCGTGCAGGAAATCGCGCTCGACGGTCAGCCCGATTCGATCAAGGTGAGCCCTGACGACCGCTATGTGGCCATCGCCATCGAAAACGAGCGCGACGAGGATGTCGAGGTCGAGGGTGTCGAGGGCGGTTTGCCGCAGGCGCCGGCGGGCTATCTCAGCATCATCGACATCCTTGGCGACTCGCCAGCTGACTGGCAGCGTCGCGATGTGGATCTAAGCGGTTATGCCTTCTATGGCAGCGATGATCCCGAGCCGGAATTTGTCGATATCAACAACGACAATGATGTGGTCGTCTCGCTTCAGGAGAATAACCATATCCTGGTGGTCGATCTGGCGAGCGGCCGGGTGCAAAGCCATTTCGATGCCGGCACGGTTGATCTCGACGAGGTGGACGCCACCGAGGATGGCGTCATCCTGCCCACTGAATCGCTTGCCGAGGTTCCGCGCGAACCCGATTCCATCGCCTGGGTGGCGGGCAGCGGCGCTCAGCCCTGGCTGATCGCGACCGCGAACGAGGGCGATCTCTTCGGCGGCAGCCGCGGCTTCACGCTCTTCGATCCGCTCGGCACTGTGGTCTACGACAGCGGCAACAGCCTGGAGTGGCAGGCCATCGCGCATGGCCACTATCCGGAGGACCGCTCGGAGAACAAGGGTATCGAGCCCGAGGCCATCGATTACGGTCGCTTCGGCAACGAGGACTACCTCTTCGTCGGCTCCGA